>NZ_JAPZQJ010000396.1:0-12257 GCF_027530405.1 Microcystis sp. LE19-41.2A
GTTGTTGATGACGGTGAGCTTCTCTTTGTAATTGTTCCCGCACAGTCAACAGTTTAGATAAACAAGCGAGAATTCCCTCAATCGTGACAGGATTGCGATAGGGTTCCAATAGACAAGGGGTTTGAGCTAATTTGCCCAATAAGCCTAATTCGGGCGGTATTTTGGGGGAAGTCGGTCGAAAATACACATCGATTTCTTGAGTTTCTGCCGTCACATCAAGGCTAGTTTTCACGTCACCGGAAGAAGCAAGAAAAGTTTCGAGGTAATCTTTACTAAATTTATCCCAGAGAAAGCGAGTCAAGGCTGAAGTGATTCAATCGATGATCAGGGTTATTTTATCATCTTCAAAGCCTGATTAGGAAAATTGGCAGCATTGCATCTTTAGTTACAGATTTTTCCTAGTTTTTGCGCTAGAACTGAAAGGTTAATCAGCAAAAAACGCGCTCGACGAATGAAACCGCAAATCATCGTCTGTGGATTAGGTCGCACGGGTTATAAAATCTTTTGTTTACTCAAACAACAATCTGCGGCAGTAGTAGCGATTAGCGATCGCCAAATGGTCTGCGAATACCAGTCTGATATTATTATCGGCGATCCCTGCTCTCCTAAAACTCTCCTGCAAGCTGGCCTTCCAGATGCAGAAACCCTAGTTTTGGCCATCGATAACGACGCACTCAATCTAGAAATTCTCACCCGCGCAAGAATAATTAACCCGAAAATTCGGATAGTTAACCGACTATTTAACGAAACTTTAGGAGAAAGACTCGATCAAACCCTCCCTGCTCACGTTAGCATGAGCGTTGCTTCCCTAGCAGCCCCGATCTTTTCCTTTGCTGCCCTTGGTAATAAAGCTATCGGTCAATTACAGCTATTCGATCGCCTTTGGCCAATTCAAGAGATAATTATCGAGGAAAATCATCCTTGGTGGGGATTACCCCTCTACGAGCTTTGGGACGATCCGGCCCGAATGTTAATCTATTATCTCCCAGCCCACGACGAAATTGATCTGGTTTCCGCAGTTCTTTCGGGTAAAAAACTCCAAACTGGCGATCATCTCATTATCGGCAATAAACCGACAATTAAGGCAAAACAGCGTTTTAAACTGCAAAAGTGGCTGAGAAATCTACTCAATCTCCGTCCCTATCAGCACTATGTCCAACCAGTAATTCTTGTCACCCTTTCCCTGCTGGGGATGATTTCCCTTGCTACCATTACCTATCTCAGCGTTAATCAAAAAATTTCTCTTGTCGATTCCCTCTATTTCTCCGTCGGGATGATTACCGGCGCCGGAGGTAACGAAAAAGTGGCCGAATCTACCCCCGATAGTATCAAAATTTTTACCGTGGTCATGATGATTGTCGGTGCGGGGGTTATCGGTATCTGTTATGCTCTCCTTAACGATTTTATCCTCGGTAGTCGCTTTAAGCAGTTTTGGGATGCTACCCGCATTCCCGTCCGCAATCATCACATTATCTGTGGTTTAGGAGGTATCGGCACCCGGATCGTGCGACAATTGCACGACCAAGGCTGTGAAGTGGTGGTGATTGAATCGGACCCCAATAATCGATTTTTGCATTCCGTGCGCTCCTGGGGAATCCCCGTTATCATCGAGGATGCGCGTCTAGTGGCTACCCTAGAAACCGCTAATATTAACAACGCCGAATCTTTGATCGTGGTTACTTACGAGGATATGATTAATGTGGAGATTGCCCTCACTGCTAAAGCGATCGCTCCTAAAATTAATCTAGTTTTACGCTGCTCTCAGGAACAATTCGGGCGATCGATTCAAGAGGTTTTTGATTTTGATACGGTATTATGTCCCCGGGATCTGGCTACCTATTCCTTCGCTGCGGCCGCTTTGGGCGGTAGAATTCTCGGTAATGGCATGACCGATGATCTTCTCTGGGTTGCTTTGGCTACATTAATCACACCTAATCATCCTTTTATGGGGCAAATTATCAAGGAAGCGGCGATGAATGCCGATTTTGTGCCACTTTACCTAGAAAAACAGGGTCAAACTATCCACGGTTGGCAATTACTGGAAATCACTCTCGATCAAGGTGATATTCTTTATCTAACTATGCCGGCTATGCGTTTACAACAGGTTTGGCAAAATACTTCCCTAACTATTCCCCAATCTTTCCGCGATTTAACATGATTTCCGGTCTTAATTATCTGAGCAAAGCTAGTTATCGCTGTATCTTGAGTTTAGGCAGTGCCGGCAGTATTTTAAGTCTCGCTAGTGCCAGCAGCATTTTAAGTCTGGTTAGTATCGGCAGTATGCTCAGTATTGGCAGCGTCGGCAGTATTCTTAGTATTGGCAGTGTTGGCAGTATTCTCAGTATCGGCAGTGTCGGCAGTATATTTGGCATCTTTCAATATCATTCTCTGCCTAACTATCCAGAGTAGTTCCAATGAACTACTTCTCACCGCTTCTTTGTCGATGGCGGTTTTTTGAGTTTAAACTGTGGGGCGATCGCTTTTTATGAAAACAAAATAGAAAGGTTATTAATCGGATTAAGGGATTTATGAGGCTGCGGCAAAACTAACACGACGATAAATTTCTAGCAAGGGAAGTTCAACGTTTAAACTCTCCAGAGGGATTATTTGACTAAGTTGATCGTAGGTTTGTAGTTGCCAGCGATCGCTCTGTGCGAGTCTAAAATATTGCTCAATGTAGGGTTCAGTTTGGCTAACGAGCAGATATTCACAAAAACTTGGCAGGGAACGATATTTTCTAAATTTATCACCTCGATCATAGGCTTCCGTGGCGGGGGAAAGCACCTCTACAATAAATAAAGGATTAAGAATTTCATCTTTGCGATCGCCGTTAAATTCCGGTTCATGGTTAACAACCATGAGATCGGTATAGGTTCCACAATGATATTCAGGAATCCACAACCGCAGATCGCTGTTATACAGACGAAAATCCCTATCTCTCAATAAAAATCCCAAAAAAACCGAGATATTGATCGCAATTGCGCTGTGGGTTGCGGTTCCTCCAGGCATAAGAATCATTTCTCCATGGCAATATTCATAACGTTCCTGAGAAGTTTCAGCGATCGCCCGATATGCTTCCAAAGTGACAGGGGTTTTGGTGACTGTCGCAATAGTTGGTTTTTCTTGAGCGATAATCATCTTTGTCTTTCTCCGATATTCTAAGTGGCTGGTTATAATTAAATTAATAATGGATTTTAGGTTCGATCCCCCCTGCCCCCCTTGATAAGGGGGGTGCCGATAGGCGGGGGGATCCCCCTTAATAAGGGGGGCATCTGATAATTTTTAACGCCTACCCACTTATTAATTAATTTTATGGTTATTTTTTAGGGATTGTGGGGAAGCGATCGCTTTTTATCAAAATAGAATAGAAAGAGCGATCGCAGTTTTTCTGAGGTGAGAGAGAAAAATTTTTTAAGAGCGAACTATCGTTAATTTGATTGTATGTATTATAATTGAGTCGTTAAATTTAACCAAAATACTATACTGTCCTCATCGAGGTTATTGTTTATGAAATCAGAGTATGATCTCGCTAATATGAAAAGTCGTCCTAATCCTTTTGCTCAACAACTCAAGCGGCAGGTCACTTTACCTTTAAGGATTGATGTCATTGATTTCTTTGAAAAAAAAGCAAAAGAAAAAGGAATTTCTTATCAGGAACTAATTGATTTATATCTTCAGGATTGTGTGACAAACGACCGAGAAATTTCTTTTTAGCGATCGCTTTTTATCAAAATAGAATAGAAAGAGCGATCGCATTGTGAGCATCAGTTAATAAAACAATAAAGTTCGGGGTCAGGTACTCAGGTTTGCTAATTGTTCCTGAATATTAGCTTGAGTAGAGAGTTTTTCGGATTTTTCCCATAGAGCGTTAAAGATACTTTTATCTGTCTCGACAACTCTTGTTTGATAGGAAATATAACCTGATTCTGTTTGACCATTCATAGTTCTTCTCGCTGTAAAAGAATTTCTGGGAACAGATAAGTTTTCGCTAATCAATAGGTTGGTATCATCCCAACGATAGCCTTCAACATTTTTGGCTTTTTCCTGACAAATCCAAGCAACTTCTATGCCAGAGTTAAGTTGTTCCTGAATCACTTGTAAATGCTTTGGAGTCGGAACTTCAGGAAGAATAAAGACTCGTTGAATAGAAATCCACCTTTTGATTAGTTCTTTGTTAACTTCCCAGAATTTTTGACCAAGGGGATTATCCCACCAGATGGAATCTGTCATGGGGTGAATAGCCAAGATTCGAGATTGACTTTGAGGATCAATGTGTTTGAGTAGTTGAGCAACCTTTTCTAAACGAGATTCGCCGCTAATTTCAATGTTAATTTCAGGCATAATTGTGTTAGTCAAAATTGTGCCATCAAGGAGGGTTAGATTATTTTCATCTAATTTAACATCGGTCAAGTTAGCTCCCGTTAGATTAGCTTTGCTCAAATTGGCATGACTTAAATCGGCTCCTGTTAAATCAGCATTAGTTAAATTAACCCTCGAAAGATTAGCCTGACTGAAGTTACATCCCATTAATTTTGCGTCGGAAAGATTGGCCTCACCATCCATTAAATTGACTTGGCTGAAATTCAGTCCCCGAAAATCTCGTTCGCCAATTTTGTGCAAATATGTCAATTCTTCCGTGCGATGAATATCGGGGTGATATTCCTTGGGTGCATAAACGGCAATCATCGCTTTGACGTAGGCGAAAAAATAAGCCTTGAGAATATTTTCATGGGTGTAGATGGTAATCACTTCTTTACCATCATACTCAACCACCGCCTTGACAGTTGTGGCTCCTTGTTGACCCGGTGTCAAGTTGGCTAAATAGATAGATTTAAGGGTATGTTTAACCTCAACTAAATGAGCTAGAGCCTCATTAAAAGCAGTAAAAAGTGCATCTACTGAACTTTTTTTAAAGGCCGATTCAGTGTAACGCTCTTGGGTTTTTGTATTGCATAAGATAACTGTCGCAGAAGTTAAATTGTTATTGGCACAGAGAATTTCAAAGTTCTCAATTTTCCAGCCTTGAAAAAGGAAAAGATTATCTTCAAAGAATAAGTTTTGTTGAGGCTCGTTTTCTAAAAGCTGATTGAGTTTTACTTTTTCATTTTCCATTGCCGCTTTACCGAGATTTTTGAGAGTTCTTTCGATAGAAGCTGGCGAGGTATCTTCCCCTAAAAACTGTAAGAATAAGGAAGGAGAACCCACAAAAGGATATCCACTGGCAATGAATTCTCGATCTGCGATGGTGATAATACCTGCTAGGCTATACTTTCTGGCAATCTCAACTTGAATTGCCGTTTTTAAATTAACGTTGGGATATTTTTCTAGGTCAATTTCTTTCAAGTTAACTTGACCGACGTTAATTTTACTCAGAAGTTCAATGATCAAACGATTGGCATATTCTTGAGATTTCAGATTTTTGATATTATGCCAAATTTTGATTAATCCCATTTCTCCAAAGTAAGGATTAATTTTTCCCTCTAAAACAAGTCCCATAACCCTAGTAGCTTCACTGTTAAGAGTCGTCTGATTTCGTAATAAAAACTCTTCAATCAGAGCAGCGTCAATTAAGACTTTTGGAGCTTGAGAATTGTTATCTTTTGATGGGAATACCTCTAAGTTATCCAGAAAAAAATCAATATTTATACTAGGATGATTAGTCACTTTATGCAAACTAAGCTTGATTTCGTACTGCACAAAATCATCAGATTCGTTTTCGAGATTATTTCTCAAATCCCAAAGTTTTTTAATCACTTGAGGCTCAGGATATTCCCCTAATTTCCTTATGATTTCAGCACGGATATCGCTATCCTGTTCATTGTCTAGTTGAGCTAACAAATCATTAATAATGTCAGCACGGGGAGTGACCGATGTTGGTATCTCGCACAATAACTCTGTGTTTTCCATTTTTAAATCAATCTCCTTGATTGGTGGTCTTCTCATCCGCACTAATTGTGTCTGACAGTAAAAGACTGCTCTAATTGAGAATTTTCAGCGTAGCGTGTTGGCAAAACTCTCACTAATTCATCGTCATTAATGTCAACAAGATAGCCCTTTTTAAAGAGAATCCTTCTTAGGGAAGTAATTCCCAGACGATCACTGTCATCTAAATCAAGATAAAGTTTAAGATGGGATCCTAGATTTTTGTTGAAATCTGCGTTTAGATTTTTGCCGCTGCTATGATTGAACATTTCAGCGAGGTCATCCGCAGAAAAAAGACCTGTAGCCGCCAGATAGAAAATAATTTTGTATTTTTCAGATAGGGGTTCGATTTCTGCCAACAAAGCTTCTAGCTTGGGTATATCCAAACCACAGTTTCTTGCCTGCTTTTGGGCATCACACAGTGACAGGAGCATTTTGTATTTTTCAGATGGGGGTTCGATTTCTGCCAACAAAGCTTGTAGCTTGGAAATATACAAACCACAGTTGCTTGCTTGCCTTTCGGCATCGGATAGGTTTTGGGGCATTGACGAGAGCGTCTTCATGGCTGTATTTTCGAGCTAGTTAGCATATTTTGAAATGGAGTACCAACAATTATTGTTTAATGATAGCAACAATTGTTGGTTAAACATTGCAACAATTGTTGGTTGACATCTTGTCTCTATTTCCAAAGCAAGCACCCAGTTGGGAAACCAACCCCTACCAAATTTGGGGTTTTGCAATAACCAATAATTATTGGTTGATTTCTCTTTTGTCTCATGTAATCCTAGTAGCAAAATAACTTTTTGGTTGTTATTGCAATCCCCTCTAAGCAAGTATCGGTGACTACAAATATAGCTATGTTGATTACCTTAAGATCGAAAATCCTCCCAACTACTGTCGATTAGTCACATCTTTCTCAACATTTCAACCCTTTGTAGCACAGGGCTTTCAAGACTCGGTTAACAATCTGGAGTGTCTGTACCGTTATATGCAGGACGGTTGCCAGAAGCAATTCATCCGATGACTATTGCGAATCTATGAATCTATAAAGATCCTGATCAAATCAACTGCCACCTTAGCCATGAAGACACTTAGCCACAAAACAGAAGATTTGAGTATAGCCGATGTCTCATCCTATTACCCCGATCAATGGGTGGTCGTAGAGATCACTGGTCGCGACAAATATGGCTGGCCAGAGAAAGGTAAGGTTATTGGGTATTCAGACGATAAAAGTAAGCTGATACAAGAGACTAAACATTTGAAGGGAGACTTATATTTGTTTTATACAGGTCTTGTTGACGGAAGTAAAGTTGCTTAAAGTTGATAATGAGTCTTGGCTATCAACGCTACAGCTTTTATCCTTACTCCATCATCCTTAATCTACATGGCCGTCATTGTCGTTGAACATACATTTGAGGGAGACCACAATCTTGAGAGATTGTCTATGTGGGTGATTCCAGTCACTGTTGAGTTTAACGACAACCGAAGAACGGTTAATGTCCTACTAGATACGGGGTCACAGGTGACTGTCTTTCATCCAGATTTATTAGACTTTCTAGATTTACCGACATCTCAATCATCTGCTCGGGGAAGTGGTGTAACGGGTAGTTCTTGGTATAGGACTGCTAGGCTTGATAGACTGGAAATAGGTTCTATTTTGTTTAGTGAAACAGAAGTTTTTTTTGGCTCTCTTCCGGGAGTATTCTCGAAATACTATATTGATGGGATGTTAGGAGGGGACATTCTCAAAGAATTAAAGGTAATCATTGATTATCCTCAAAAAACTCTTAAACTAGAAAAGCTATTTATTTCGCTTTAACGTGGTTTCCTCTATTATTCATCAAGATTTAGGAAAGATTAAATGTCTGATAATCTCCAGCCAACTCAAAAACTCAAAATTGTTTCCTTAGAACCTAAAATTGTTGTTGTACAACGAGATGATCTGAGTCGAAATACTGAAAAATCTGGCGAAAGTGAAGATGAGTCCGTGATTTTAGCTCCACTCTTCATCGATCCTGAGCAGGCAATTGATGACTTAAGCCAGTTGATTGATAAAGTTCATGATGAGTTTAATAATGCTTGCAAAAAACGGAATCTCGAATGGGAGGCTGAATTAGAGTTAGGAATGGAGTTTGGAGTCAAATTTACAGCAAAACTTAAAATATCACCGAAAAAAGAATGAACCGCAATTGCGCCTTTGTAGATAACGCCCACCTGTGGGCAATGCCCACCATCTGTTATTATGAGGGGTAGATAGGGTCTTCCTAAAAACTAATCAAGGATTTAAAATACGTTCGCGGTGGTAGGGTTGCTTAAAAATGTTAGAATCTATACAAAAAACACAATCTCCTTTAGCTTTGGCCCCTGCGTTGGAGGCTGCCATTAAACGAGGCGAAGAAGCGAAGAAGCGGTTCCTATCTAAGCAAGGCGGAACCTTAACCAGCGCTGAGGTTTGTCGTGTTTTAGCCTGTAGTTCTTTGGAATTAGAAACTATGAGGCTCAATCATCGGGTCTTAGGTTTATCTGTCAACGAGGAATTAGTTTATCCCGCTTGGCAATTTGTTGATGGCAAAGTTTTGTCAGGTTTAGACCAAGTGTTAGCCGTCCTAAAAGAAGATGGTGCTTGGACACAAATGCTCTTTCTGCTTACGGGTGATATTCGTTTAGAGGGAGCAACCCCGCTAGAAAAACTCCAAAAGGGAGAAATCGAGCCAGTGGTTTGGGCCGCTAAGTGCTACGGGAGTCATAGCGCGGCGTAATGGGTTTGCCTCCTTCTGTTTGTGGGTTAGTACGTTTGAGAATTAGTTCACCAATTTTATAAAAAATAATATCTCCTGCAAGAATCAAAAATCTTCAGTAGCAGACAAAAGATAAGAGATAACTATCCTATTTATAAAACCTAAGATTATGTCAAATTTATCTGGGGTTTTAGATATTTTCACCCGATAGCGGCTCGATAACTTACTTTTGCAGGAGATAACTGATCCTCTTGCCCTATTTTGGTAAAATCAACTATAATGGGGAGAAGTTAATCTTTGCCAAGCTTGAGCAGAGTTAAACTAATCCCTCAGTGAGCAAGCAATTGAATCCTATGCTTAAAATTGCCCTTTTTGGAACCAGTGCCGATCCTCCTACTGCCGGTCATCAAGCCATACTAAAATGGTTATCGGAACAGTACGATATCGTTGCGGTTTGGGCTGCCGATAATCCCTTTAAAAATCATCAAACCAGTCTCGAACATCGTCTGAGGATGTTAAATTTGCTCATCCGGGATATTCAACCCCCAAGAGATAATATACAACTGCGACGAGAATTAAGCGATCGACGTAGCTTAATTAGTGTGGAAAAAGCGCAAGCAATTTGGGGAGAACAGGAGGAATATACCCTAGTCATCGGTTCTGATTTAGCTGGACAAATTAGGCACTGGTATCGCAGCCGAGAATTACTAGAAAAAGTCAAAATTCTCGTGATTCCTCGTCCAGGCTATCCTATTAATCAAGATGATATTGAACAACTGCAAACATTAGGGGGTGATTGTCTGATTGCCGATGTATTTGCTCCGGCTGTATCCTCAACAGATTATCGAGAAAAAGGCGATAAACAGGCTGTTCCTGCACCGATTAAAGATTATATCGAAGGTCAAAAACTTTACGCATGAAATCGCCAAATACCCTAGCTAATAAATCTCTAGCTGATTTTAAAGTCGGAGTTGATAACGTGATCTTTTCCGTTGATACCCAATTAAATCGGCTGCTGGTGCTTCTGATTAAACGACGGGAAGAACCTTTTAGTAATTACTGGAGTTTACCCGGAACTTTAGTTAGAAATGGGGAATCACTGGAAACGGCAGCCTATCGAATTTTAGCCGAGAAAATTAGCGTCAATAATCTCTATCTGGAACAGTTATATACTTTTGGCGGTCCAGAGGGAGATTCCCCAGCAGCGGCCGAGAGTTTTGGGAAACGTTATCTATCGGTGAGTTACTTCGCTTTAGTGCGGTTTGAAGAAGCAAAGTTAATCACTGAACAGGATCATAATATCACTTGGTATATGATTGATAAAGTGCCAGATTTAGCCTTTAATCACGGTCAAATTTTGGAATATGGCTGGCGAAGATTACGCAATAAAGTAGAATATAGTCCCGTCGCTTTTGAGGTTTTACCAGAATTATTTACTTTAAATGATCTTTATCAATTTTATGAGACAATTTTAGGTAAAAATTTTAGTGATTATTCTAACTTCAGAAATCGGCTATTGAAATTAGGATTTCTCAAGGATATGGGTTTAAAAGTCTCTCGTGGTGCCGGTCGTCCGGCTAGTTTATATCGCTTTGATGAAAAAGCTTTTGCTCCCTTTAAAGAGCAACCGTTAGTTTTTGTTTAAATAGGAAAAAATATGAGAATTGCTATCGCTCAATTAAATCCCATTGTTGGAGATATCGAAGGAAATGCCCAAAGAATTTTAGAGGCTGCTCAAACGGCATTTAATCAGGGAGCAGAATTACTTTTAACCCCGGAATTATCCCTCTGTGGTTAT
The DNA here is from genome assembly GCF_027530405.1 of Microcystis sp. LE19-41.2A. Taxonomy (NCBI): domain Bacteria; kingdom Bacillati; phylum Cyanobacteriota; class Cyanophyceae; order Chroococcales; family Microcystaceae; genus Microcystis; species Microcystis sp. LE19-41.2A. Next base: position 10,459 of record NZ_JAPZQJ010000396.1, read on the forward strand.
CCTCCCAGAGACTTGTTATTAAATCTGGGTTTTGTGGAAAAAATGTCTCGACAATTGCAATTATTGTCACAACAATTACCAGAAAAGTTAGCCGTCTTAGTCGGTTTTGTCGAAAAAAATCCCTCGGCAACGGTCAGAGGAGAAAAGCCGTTATTTAATAGCATAGCTTTGTTAAAAAGTCAAGAGATTAAACAAATTTTTACTAAACGTTTATTGCCTACCTACGATGTTTTTGATGAGGATCGTTACTTTGCTTCTGGGAAAGAAAGTCAATATTTTCAACTAACAGAAAATAATGTAAAAATCGGTGTAACTATCTGTGAAGATGTTTGGAATGATGAACAATTTTGGGGTCAGCGTCAATACGCGGTTAATCCCATCGCCGATTTAGCTAATTTAGGAGTGGATTTAATCGTTAATCTTTCCGCTTCTCCCTATAGTGTCGGTAAGCAAAAATTGCGAGAATCTTTATTATCCCATAGTGCCACTAGATATAATTTACCGATAGTTTATGTCAATCAAGTGGGAGGTAATGATGATTTAATTTTTGATGGTGACAGCGTGGCTTTTAACAGACAAGGAGAAGTGATTTATCGCGCCCAAGCATTTACTTCTAGCCTAGAATTAATCGAGTTTAATCAAGATTTGTTACCCGCAGTTATTCATCCTTTACCTGTCAATGAAGATGAGGAAATTTATCGAGCCTTAGTCTTAGGAGTGCGAGATTATGTGCAGAAATGCGGTTTTAAACGGGTAATTTTCGGCTTGAGTGGTGGCATTGATTCCAGTTTAGTTGCTGCTATTGCCAGCGACGCATTAGGTAAAGAAAATGTTCTCGCTGTGATGATGCCTTCTCCCTATAGTTCCGACCATTCCATTAGCGATGCAGTGGCTTTAGTTAATAATTTAGGTATCAAAAGTGAGAAGTTAGCAATTAAAGAAATTATGAACGCTTATGATCAACTTTTAGATGGTATTTTTGCGGGGACTGATTTCGGTATTGCTGAAGAAAATCTTCAGTCACGCATTCGCGGTAATTTATTAATGGCTCTCTCTAATAAATTCGGTCATTTACTATTATCCACTGGCAATAAATCAGAAATGGCGGTGGGATATTGCACCCTTTACGGTGATATGAATGGTGGTTTAGCAGTGATTGCTGATGTGCCGAAAACGAGGGTTTATTCCCTCTGTCGCTGGTTAAATCGGCACGGGGAAATTATTCCCCTGAATGTGATTAATAAAGCTCCTAGTGCTGAATTAAAACCCAATCAGAAGGATCAAGATTCTTTACCTCCCTACGAGATTTTAGATGCTATTTTAGCACTATTAATCGATCGCCATCAATCCGCCGAACAAATTATCGCCGCCGGCTTTGAGGCAGAAATTGTGCAGAAAGTGATTAAATTAGTTAAAAATGCCGAATTTAAGCGCAAACAAGCTCCCCCGGTCTTAAAAATTAGCGATCGCGCTTTTGGCACTGGTTGGCGAATGCCCATCGCTAGTCGTTGGGGTTAGGGGGTTTTTCAGTTATCAGTTATCAGTATTAAATAGCAGTTTTCTACGGGTGTATCTCGTTTTTGTAAATCTACGAAGTTGGGATTTTTAAGGGGAAACTCTCTTTTAAAATTGGGCGTTACTTTCGATTTTATCACTCAATCCAAGCTTTTGGGGGGTTCTACCCCCCAACCCCCCCGTTGGGGGCGTGGCGCCGCCCCCAAACCCCGGAGCGCATTAGTTTTTCGGTGGGCTGCTTACAGGTAGTTGTTAATACTTTTGTACGCATTTGAGAGTGACTG
>NZ_JAPZQJ010000640.1:0-5076 GCF_027530405.1 Microcystis sp. LE19-41.2A
ATAGAAAATCTACGGTTTCACCGATAGGTTATTGTCCGAATGCTTCGCCCCTACAGGACGCGGGCCGATGAAGACGCAAGGTTTTGAACGACGATTCTCTCAAAATCTTGCACCTGTGAGAGCAAAACAGAACCCTAAAACTCTTACCTCGTCTATATTTCACATTTATTCAGCAAGCCCTATCTACCAATCTATCTGAACAGGATATTTTGCTAATATTGAATCATGGCTAATCAGTCTAGCATTTTCAAGATTAGCTTGAGCAACTAACAAGCGGTCAAATGGATCTTTATGGATGTTAGGTAAAGTATTTAAAGCTAAAACATGGCTGACTGTAATTGATAAAAGGCCAATTTGGTTAGTTTCCTGCTGAGTATTAATCATTTCTGCTAAAGGTATCTTGAGTGATAGTTTACCTAGTTGTAGTTTGATTTGCATTTCCCAAATACTTGTAATACTAAGTAATAGCGTATTACTAGGATCTCTACACAGTTCTAAAGCTCTTTGAGAGAGTTTTTCTGGTTCGCTATCCCACCAAATAAATGTATGGGTATCTAAAAGAAATTTCATGATTCACCTGTCCAAAATTCTTCAGGAAGTGGCTCATCAAAATCTTCGCTAGTCCTAATTTTTCCAGCGTGTAGTCCTGGTTGTCGTAACTTAGGAGAAGGAGTTTCAGACGTTGTTTTTTCAGTATCTCCCCAAGGAATTAGACGAGCTACAGGCTTGTTTCCTTCGGTTATAATAATTTCAGTATCTACCTTTATTAAGGCAAGTAGTTCTTGTAAAGTTAACTGTACTTGATTGAGATCAATAGTTTTGTTTGACATGAATAATTTTCTCTCTTTATTTACTTCACAAAATAAAACAGGATTCAGTGATAACTGCCTCACAAGTTAATAAAGGGTTGGCAACTTTTTCCCATTGCTGAATTGCCCAATTGTGATAATTATCACTCCGGTATGTCTTGGAATCGCAGATCTTTTATTTAATTGGGGGTTAAACCACCAAGAATGGCTAGGACTTGCTGAAAAAGTACGGGCGAAGCATTCGGGCAATAACTTATCGCTGAAACCGTAGATTTCCTATCCGAATGCTTCGCCCCTACAGGACGTGATCGATAAACTGTTTGCGCTTCATACAACAATTTTCTCTTCTTGGTAGTTTCCCCTAGTAGCGGAAATTGCTTCCTGTTTATTCAATTCTAATGCTTCACTAAGAGTAATTTTTAGGGTTTCTAATAACTGATCACGAGATGCTTCTTGACAGTTAACTCCTGGAATTTCTTCTATCCAACCAATCCACCAATCTCCGTCTGGCTGAATGATAGCTGTGTAGGTGTTAGTCATAGAATATCTCCTTAGCTAAAATACAAATATATATTATTATACTCGATTTAGGAAACTCTGAAACCGCTCATCTCCCCGAATCTGCTCAAAATCTTTATCCGTTTTTGCCATATCCTGATATTTGACATCAAGATTGATGGCGCTTTGTAAGTTTTCGATAGCTAATTCCACATTATTTTGTAAGCCATAACAGCAAGCTTTATTGTAGTAAGTATTAGCATAATTTGAATTAATTTCTAAAGCTCGATCGTAGGATGCGATCGCTTGTTCAAATCTGCGTAAATTCCTTAACGCAATCCCTCGGTTGTTCCAAGCTTCATGCAAATCGGGTTTAATTTCTAAAGCTCGATCGTAGGATGCGAGCGCTTGTTCAAATCTGCGTAAATTATCTAAGGCAATCCCTCGGTTGTTCCAAGCTTGATGGTCATCGGGTTTAATTTCTAAAGCTCGATCACAGGATGCGATCGCTTCTTCCAATCTGCCTAAATTATATAACGCAATCCCTCGGTTGTTCCAAGCTTCATGATAATCGGGTTTAATTTCTAAAGCTCGATCGTAGGATGCGATCGCTTCTTCCAATCTGCCTAAATCAGCTAACGCATTCCCTCGGTTGTTCCAAGCTTGATGTAAATCGGGTTTAAATTCTAAAGCTCGATCGTAGGATGCGATCGCTTCTTCTGATCTGCCTAAATTACCTAACGCAACCCCTCGGTTGTACCAAGCTAGATGGAAATCGGGTTTAATTTCTAAAGCTTGATCGTAAGAGGCGATCGCTTCTTCCAATCTGCCTAAATTATCTAACGCAAACCCTCGGTTGATCCAAGCATCATGGAAATCGGGTTTAATTTCTAAAGCTTTGTCGTAAGAGGCGATCGCTTCTTCTAATCTGCCTAAATTACCTAACGCAACCCCTCGGTTGTACCAAGCTTCATGGTAATCGGGTTTAATTTCTAAAGCTTTGTCGTAGGATGCGATCGCTTGTTCGTATTCTTTTCCCATTTGATGAATTAAGCCTTTTTTATGCCACAATTCAGATGTTTGAACAGGATCGAGAGATGGGGAATCGCTTAAATAGGCCTTAATTTCGGCTAACTTTTCCTGTCGTTGTTGGGGAGTAAATTGCTGATAGGTATCGAGATCGCCGTCTAAATAAACCAGTCTTCTAATTTCTCTTTCCAATATGTCCTTATCCGTCGGAAATTCATAAACTCCCGAATACCAATCAAAAAAATCCGACGCACGACGAATAAAATACCGCAAGGCAAATTCCGGCAATAAGAATACTAAAGTAAAGGGAAATTGCCGCTCAAATCGCTCACGAGATAGGTTTAAATAGCCTAAAATCTTAGGAACTCCGGCCCAGGTTCCCCCATAAACCGGACTTTGACTCGACAAGAAATAGCCTTCACTTTCCGCTTCTTCGTAGCGCAGTAGTGCATTTTCTAAACCGCGCACAAAAAGAATGTTTAGATTGGTATAATTTGGTAAATCGACAATTTTCTCATACAAATTATCGGTTTCTGAATCAAGTTGCAGGACTTGAATATTTTTATTAGGTAAATCTTGACTGACTCTCCGAATAATCTCATCAGCTTGCACGGGAGAACAGCGAACAAAGAGTAAATTAAAGCCATTTTTTCGTCTCAGCGATCGCAGTAATGATTGATAGGATTCTGCTGCTGTTAGGGGTTGCTCTTCTCGCAATCCTTCAAAATCCGATTCCTGAGAGTTAGTTAAGGGTTTTAATTTTTGGTTTGTCATTATTATATATAGCTGTATTCAGATTTATGAGGTACACTAATTTTCTCACCTGTTCCCTGTTTCCCGCTCCCCATTCATCATTCATAATTCATCATTCATAATTCATCATTAAACTCCTTAATTTTGGTAATTAAAGGATGCACATCATACCAACTTTTTAACTCTGCATCTGCATCAAAATAAGCATATTGTAAAATACAACGATTGAATAATAATTTACGATGAGCTTCATCATTTTGAATTTCGTTGGTACGATATACCTTAGCCAGAATTTTCCACTGCTCGTGTTCTACTGTTCTCTGATAGACATCTCTAGCTTGAGTTATTGCTCTTTGAGCAGCTTTTGCGGTAATAGGTAAAGCATCCACATGATCTAAAGCGGTTTGCATTAATAAAATTAGGTTTCGTACATGACCTCCAGTCATTAAACATAATCGCTCCAGAACTTCTTGACTTTCAAAAATATCTGTTTCTAGCTTTTTCTTCGGTAAAAATTGCTGCGTTCTTTTCTCAATAATAGCCTTAATTTTTGCCATACCATCAGGATTAATAGTACGATCAAGATTGCGGATCATAATCATCGGTAAAACCATCGGGTCATTATCATAAATATCCCGTAGATCATTGGCCCGATTAGAATAGGCCATTGAAATAGGTATAGTATAAATCAAATGACAATTTAACCCCTTTAATTGATTAGCCCGATCTAAAAAAATCTCATCATGATTAGTTTTATGATCTCGCCGATATATCGGTACGATGCGATCTAAGTTATCAACAATTACCACTAATTTTGTTGAATCATCTAAGACAGTTTTGCTATTATCAATAAACTCATTTAGTGCTGTTAACAGCGTAACAGTATGAGGATTGATTTTATTTCTTATTTCTTGTCTTTGACTGGGAATTGCCCGAATCGCCGCAGACAATTTACCAAAATATTTAATCAAGTCTCCCGTTTCTAATTTGACATCTTCCACTTTAATCTCTGTTAAAGCTAAATCAATTAAATCCTGCCAACGGGATTTTATCCAGTTTTTTAAGGGGGTTGAATTAGCCTGTTTTAGTTGTTCTAACAAATGGCGCGTACAGGCAATGAGAATATCTGTATATTGAGCATCTTCTGGATCGATATCGTCTTCATCTGCCGCAAAATAAACAACAAAACAATTTTTTTGCTCTAGATATTTTTTCAGCCGCAATAATTCCGTGGATTTCCCCCCTCCTCGATGTCCTGTGTAGAGTTGATGGGTGTAGTCTGTTGGCAGCGAACGAATAATTTTTCTGCCTAAATCTTGACAGACATCGGCATCCGCTCTCACTGCTTTTAGATCCACATAAAAGGGACTATCGGCAGGTAAAGGAACTGGTTTAAAGGCATTAGCAAGATTAGCGATTAATTGTTCAGACATAGGCGACTATAGCTTGATTGATGTCATTATTATAACAATACTTATTGACAAGATGTTATACCAAATCCGTTTTTAATATTACGACTAACTCTCGATCGAACTTTAAAAACCCAGTTATGGATTTTCCCCCACTTCCCTAGCGCTCTTCTGGAACTCTAGGCAGAAGAGAAATAGGAATTGCGTGGAAAAACCTTCTCTAAAAGAGAATTTATTAATTTATTAAGCAGGGAAAATAACCGACAGAACAAGCGAATTATTTGAGGACTAAAAACTGAACTTCCCCCATACATATATACCATAATAGCCGAAAACCCTTATCCATCAATGGATGCACCCCCTTAACTTATCTTAATGTACCCATGTAATTTGTAACATTTCTTAATGGACAAGAATTCTCTCCATTTGCTAGAATGGTGGTCATGTATATAGAAAAAGTTCCTAACCGTAATTCCCCCCCCGCCGTTCTTCTTCGAGAGTCCTACCGAGAAGGAGAACAAGTCAAAAAAAGAACCCTGGCCAATCTCTCAAAATTACCCGATGATATTATCGAAAAT
>NZ_JAPZQJ010000467.1:0-8655 GCF_027530405.1 Microcystis sp. LE19-41.2A
GTGTCAGTCTGTCGAGCGACCATAAGACCAGAACAGAGTAAATCTGTTAAGGCAGGTGCGAAAAATCCTTCGGGAAAGAAGCAGAAACCTAAATCGTGAGGTTTGGGAATCACCGTCCGTTTACGGCGGTGAGGATGTCAACTGGGTACTCTGTAGTTGAGAGCTAAAAAAAGTCAGTGGTTTTCAGGAAAAACGGGGAGGGTTGAAAAGTGAAATCAAAAGAAAAGGGAATACCGTTAAAACTACCGTCGTCCGAGTCAGGTTTCTCGATGTTAGAAGTGATAATTGCCATTTTAACTATTACCGCTTTCTTAACAGGAACCTTACAGTTAATGGCAGTGAATGCCTTATATAAAGTTCGGTCAGAAAGACAAGCTCAAGCTAACTTTTGGATACAAGAAGACTTCGAGGATACCAAATATCAAGCTTCGACTTTAGATTTCGACGAGAAGTGGTGTACAGGAGAAGAGGGTTATGCCACAGCTTTAAGAGTACAACTAAACGCTAATCCCCCCGCCGCCAAACCAAAACTAATTGTCGGTAAAAACTATTCTCTCGCTCGAACTTTTCCTGATGATGACGCAGCCCAGTCCGCTCATCCCCATCGTCTCCGTATAGAGTATGAAGTGAGATTAGCTGATGATCAAACTCCTAAAGATTACCCCAACCAAGAAAATGTTATTGCCGAAAGTTCTGTCGAGGTGATTCCCGATGCGTCGTTTAACTGTCCATAAAAATCAGGGTTTTACCCTGTTAGAAATTTTGGTAGCTTTGGCAATTGCGGGAATTCTTGCCGCCTTAACTGGACCTAATTTATTAGCTTGGTTAAATAGCAATAAAGTCCAAGAAGCCACCGATTCTATACAATCAGCCCTACGGGATGCCCAAAGACAAGCCATCCGTCTAGGGAGAATTTGCACGATTAATTTTACTGAAGGGACTGGCACTGGTCCCACGGTTTACCGGCAAATAACTGCCAATCAACCGGGTTGTTTAGTGGCGACTAATACTAATGCGGGTTCCCTAAGTCTGCCGCAGGAAGTATTTATGGTGGTGGATAATTTTCCAGATGTTCCCCCTGATGGCGACAGTCCGGGGGTACAGTTTTCCTTTCGGGGTCATGTGCCGGGGTTAACCTTTGAGCCGCGGGCAAACCAAGCGATAATCGTATTATATCCCGCCGCCGATGCCGCCAATCCCTATCCCAACCAAGAAAGAAAGTGTATAGTTATCGCTTCTCTGTTGGGAATAGTTAAACAAGGCACTTATAACGGCAATCCTCTAGATACGCTCGATGCCAATAATTGTCAAATCCGTCTGGATGGAACCCAACCCTAATCAGCTTCTCAAGGCAACATACCCCACTGTCCCCTGTGCAGTCAATCACCCGCTGCAGGATCGCAGAATCCAACCCAGTAAGACTCCGATACCACCAAAGCGGACAATTTGCCAAAAAACCTCCCCCAGCAGTCCGCGACGGATTCCTTCCCAGAATAGGCGCTTTAATTCCCCTTCTTTAAGTAAATTGCTTTCTAAAATTACCTCTAATTCTTGAATCTGTTCGCGAATTTGTAACAATTCCTTTTCTAGTTCAGGTAGGGGATTTTCCCGCCATTGGGGTTCTATTTGGCTAAATTGTGCCTCTAGGTCTTTTTTTTGCTGTTCTGCTTCGTTGATCTGTCGATAACGGTCTTTTAGTGTTGCGATCGCCGCTTCGACTTCTTCAATTGCTTCGGTAAATTCTGCCGATTCATCGTTAGGGTACGGGTTTTCTTCTAAGGACATGGACTCAATGGGATTTCCTGCGTCTAAACTATAGTTATAGACGATTTTACGGTTTTACGAAACCTTTTGATTATGATTCCATCCCCTGTCTCCTCCGCATCTCAGACTATTGATGATCTATCTACCCCGGAATTGGCGCGGATTTTGGCGGAACGTTTGGCGATCGCACCGATTGACTGGCATCGTCTGAAGGCTAACCGTAATGCTCGGGCCGCTGAACAATTAGGGACGGCTTTGGTGTTTTTATTAGATAATCAGCCAGAAGAAGCACTTCCTCGGCTACAACAGGCTACAGGCTGGCTCGATCGCTCGATTTCTGCTCCTCCCTGTCCTTCTCACGGTCACGGTCATTAATTAAACCAGCGTTCCTGTTTAATTTGTTTACAAAGTTTCAGTTGGGTTCCTTGTTGATTCCAGTGAACTTGGTCGAAGATTTGATATAACATACACAGTCCTCGGCCATTTTCCGCTTCTTCGGGGGGAAAATTGGGACAATCGCAACTACAGCCATGATGGGGACAACCTGGCGTAAATCCACAACCTTCGTCGGTAATTACCCAAGAATACTCGTCTTTACTGCTGGAAAAGTGAACGACCACGGTTTTGCTGGGATCGAGATGATTGCCGTGTTTAGCGGCATTAACTAAAGCTTCTTGCAATCCTAATCTAATTTCTGGTTCTAATTCTTCGGGAATACTAGCGGTCAATAAATCTAAAATCGGACAAAGATACAAGGTGGAAGCGAAACTCATGGTGTTCCAACTTCGTTTGCTTGTTGGCAGTGAAATAGCAATCACGCACTTTACCTCTAGCTTATATTCAATGACTGTTCTCTTACAGAAAGATTAAGGTCTCTTAACCGTCGATCTAGTTGATTGCCATACCTAATGAGTCATGTTTTATCCCTTTTCTGTCTCTGAGATTGATTAGATATTTTTATGATTGATCTACACACCAATCGAGAATCAAGGCCACTTTGAGCGGGTAATTAATCAAAAAAGTAGTTGACTGGAACGGTCTTTAGTATGCTATTATCCTTACCCATTGACTTTTCGACCATAAACGGCTAAAGTGTCGGGTTTTTCCTCCTATTTCATCCTACCATATTCGCTGTTTTTTGTCTAAGAAAAGCGGCGCATTCGACGTGGGGAGTTTGGGGAAAGAAATCAGCTGTTTGCACTTCTAGCAGTTGATAATCGCCTGTTTTACAGAGATATTGCAAGTCTCTGGCTAAAGTTGCACTTTGACAACTGATATAAACAATGCGTTGACTTTGCAGCCGTAACAGACTATCGAGGACAGATCGATCGCAACCTTTGCGGGGCGGATCGAGTAGAATAATGTCGGGTTTAACTGTCAGTTGCGGTAAAGTTTTTTCTACTGCCCCCAAAATAAAAGTTGTGTTGGTAATATTATTTAATTGGGCGTTAATCTTGGCTCGATCGAGGGAAAAGCTATAGGATTCTAGTCCAATCACCTCTTTAACCCGTTTAGCGAGGGGTAAAGTAAAAGTACCGATGCCACAGTAGGCATCAATAAGAATTTCTTCACCTTTAAGGTCTAATTTCTGACAAATAACCGCAAATAAAGCCTCAGCAGCCTCTGTATTAACCTGAAAAAAGGTATCGGCAGCCAATTGATAGGTTAATCCGGCGAACTTTTCGGTAATATAGTCCCGTCCGGCGATAGTTTGAGTCTGACTGCCAAAAATAGCATTACCTCGCTCGGGGTGATAATTCACGGTTACACCGACTAAATTGGCGTATTTTGCCAGCCATTGCTGCGCCTGTGCCTCAATTCCCTGTAAATTATTATCGGTACTAATCAGGGTTAATAAAATTTCTCCCGTGTGGCGGCCAATTCTTAGGGATAAATGGCGTAATTGTCCTTGGTGGGTCTTTTCATCGTAAATTGACCAGCCTTGACCCTGAATATCCTGTTTTATCTCTGCTAGAAACGGATTTAAAGCCTGATCTTGAATCGGACATTGATTGAGATTAATCAGATGATGGCTGCCGCGACGATAATAACCTGCTTGCACATTGCCGGTGGGGGAAAATCCGAGGGGATAGGTAGCTTTATTGCGATAAGCGAGGGGAGAATTACCGGTGAGGGGAGGATAAACCAAAGGATCGCTAAAACCGCCAATTCTGGTTAATACCTCTTGTACTTGCTCTTTTTTGACTAGGCGCTGAAATTGGTCCTCGATGTGTTGCCATTGACAGCCACCACATTTATCGGCGACGATGCAGCGGGGACGGATACGATGGGGAGAAGCTTGGAGAATAGTTTGTAGTTTGCCGATCGCATGACTTTTTTTGATATAGGTGATGCGAGTTTGAATGCGATCGCCAATGACCGTATCCGGCACAAAAATCACCTGTCCTCGGTATTTTCCCACACCTTCGCCCGTATGGTTGAGGTCGGTAATCTCGATCTCGATTAAATCACCTTGTTGCATAGTTAGGGAAACCAGTTTTCATCCAGGGTTTCTTCTGGGGTAATAATGACTTCTATAGGAATTTCTTGCTTGCTCAATTTCGAGACTATTTGCCTAGCTTTTCCATAACAAGAATCGAAAATTTCGAGGAGATAAGGTTTTAAGCTAGGACTGTCTTCCAGCAGATCGGCAATTTGAACTCGAAAATTAATAATGGCCGCTTCCCATTTATTAGCATTATACTTTCTTTCCGTCTGCCAATAAACTAACTTGAGCAGATGAGCTAATAATTGAATTAACAAACTTTTGAGAGCCTGTCGATTATTTTTTCCCATGCTTGCTAATTCCTCGATCAGATTAGTCCAGTCAACCGAGGCAAAATCCTCCTGTCGTAATTGGTTAACGGTTGTCTCGATCCATAGCTGAAAATCTCGATCGTATAAGCTGATCTTCGAGATCGGTATTTGAGCGGTCATGGGAGGTAAACAGTAAAAACAATCCAACTCTATTCTACAATCAAAAATTAATTTTTCTAAAATCCTAGATCGGCTTTGGCAATTTTGGCCGCCGCTAATACTTCCTCATCGGGTAATTCTCGCCAGTCGGTCGCACCTATTTCAGCATAGAATTTTTGATCGTAGGCGCGAGTACGAATTACTACCGGCATAGGGACCGCATGACCTAAAACTAAAGCTTGTTGTTTTGAGTCTAATTTCGCTAAAACTGATCGCAAACTTCCCCCTCCAGAAACCCCTGTAAATATGGCTTCGATGTCCTTTTCATCGTTTAATAAACAGGTGATTCTTGTCCCTACCTGAGACATGACTTCGTTATCAATTCCTGAAGGTCTTTGATCAACAATTAAGAGAGTAACAAAGTATTTTCGCATCTCCCTAGCGATGGTTCCAAAAATAGTTTGATGCACCACGGCAGAATCTAAAAATCGATGAGCTTCTTCAATAGTAATCACTAACTGTTGCGGCCGATCAACGGGGTTTTTGGTTTGTAAAAAATATTCAGCTTTTTTAACATAATTAGCATGAATCCGACGGGTGATCATATTGGTGGCTAACATATAGGAAAGCATATTACTTTGGGAGCCAAATTCAATGACAACGTGCTTACCTGCATCTAAAGCTTGTAAAACCTGATCGATATAATTGTGGGGACAAGTACTTCTTAAATATTTCAAACTATCTAGACGCATTAATTTTCTCTGGAGGGACATGATTGATCCCGCATGGCCTTGTTTTTCCGTACAGAAGATTTTAATATCCTCGTTACTCATATTTAATAACTGAGTAATCCAAGATTCTCCATACTCGTTATAGAGAATATTGGCATTATCTAAACTAGCTTCCGAGATGCCTAATTCCCGACCGATTAAACGAATATCCTCGATTTCAATTTGATTATAACTTAAGAATAATTCCTGCGCTCCTCGTACTCCCCGGCGTTTGGTAGAATCGGGATCGAGGGTATAAATTTCTACCTGTCCGGGGAATAATTGACATAATCCTTTCACCGTAGAAACCTCCTTCCCCTCTTTCATCGCTTCCCAACCGTATTCCGAGTGCATATCAAACATGAGGTTAACCCCTGCTTGTTTGCGAATAATGCCCGAAATTAGTAATCTGGTTAAAAAGGATTTTCCCGTCCCGGATTTGCCAAAAACACCGTTACTACGTTCCACAAAGCGATCGAGATTAATACATATTGGCACGTCCATGTCAAGGGGTTGACCAATAGCAAAATTCTTTCTGGTGGGATCATCTTCCCAACCGAAAACCATGCGAAAATCCTGCTCACAAGCTTCATAAACTTGGCTAAAATGCGCGGGAATAGTTTTAACTGGCAGTAATTCTAAATCGGCGCTAGTTTGGGGTTGAAAAGAGCCTAAAGAAGTGTCAGAAACTGCGGGAGAATTACCTCCAGTCGGAGTAAACATGAGCATAGGCGATAGTTCAATAGTACCATAAGTACCGCTACCCGCTAAAACATCGCGCATAAAACTATCATCGGGATGGGGAGGATTCGCGATAATCCGGGGACTGGAGTTACCCAGGGAGACATCGGTGAGGAGACAGAAAAAACGCGATCGAGTGCCTTGCACCACCAAAAACTTACCGACGCGCATATCTTCTACCGAAATATCCGGATAAAGACGGATTTCTAAACCTTCACTCAGGGAACCTTGAATAACCGATCCGAGGGGTTGTTCACTCATGCTAACCTTTATTTGTGGCGATCTATCTCCCTATTCTGTCACTTTTCCGTTAATAAGTGCAAACTTGATCGGGTACAGTAAACAGTAATCAGTGATCAGTAAACAGTAAAAAGACAGTAGGAAACTGGAAGATGTACCAGACTAAGGCTGAATCCGCCGTATTAAATACTTCCCACTTAATACATACTGCACACTTAAAACTCAAATCTGATAACTGATAACTGATAACTGATAACTGATAAAGGGGTTTAAGAAAAAAAATCGGGTTGATCAACGGGAAGCAAGGAAATAGCCAAGGGAGAAGAGAATGCCACTAAAAAAGTGAAGATTAACCGCTATAAACTTGCAGTTACTGACTAGCTGAGGTTGGTCGTGATTTTGGTTAACGTGGTTGACTAATTGCCAAGCGAAAGGGAGACTAAGGAAGATTAAAAGAGTGAGAGGGGGATAAACCTGGAGCAGGACAAAAACTACCGTTAAAACGTAAACGAGAACCGTCACTACGGTTAAAACTTTAGAACCCTTTAAAGTACCTAAACGGACAATAGGTGATTTTTTACCCGCTTTGAGATCATCGGCGACTTGATGGAAATGGGAACAAAAAAGGATGATAGAAGTAGTAATCCCGATAATAATTGAAGCCGCTAGACTAGAGAGGGAAAAAGTGCCAGCTTGGGAATAGTAGGCAGCGGCAATCGCCAAGGGTCCAAAAGTAAAGAAACAGATAATTTCACCTAATCCTTGATAACCGAGACGGAAGGGAGGCCCTTGATAGGTATAGCCCAAAAAACAGCAGAGGGCGATTAATTCTAGGAGCATCCAATCGCCTCGCCCATAACTAATAGCAAAAATACCAGCGATGCCTAATAATAGAAAAAGATTACTCAGCCAGAAAATTAAAGATTTGTTACCGGTTAAATTAACAATCGAATGGGCCTTATTGACATCGATCCCGGTATCGGCATCAAAAACATCATTACTGAGATTTAACCAAGCGAGAATTAAAATAGCTGAGAGGATAAAAGTGGCAAAAACCGGGGGAGAAAATAGACCTGTTTCCTGATAAGCGATCGCTGTTCCCAGAATAATCGGTATAATCGCCACACTATACATTGGTGGTTTAATGGCTGCTAACCAGAGTTTTTTGGGCGAGGGAGTGGTGACAGTATCGGTGGTCATAGTTAAATAGGGTTTGCTGAAAAAGTTTTTCCTAGGAGTAGGGTGTAGGGTGTGGGGTTTTACCGATTTTTAGGGGGTCAATTAGCCAATTTTCAGGGAAAAAGTGCCTGAATTTACCCTGACTACTGACGAGCGACTCCTATTTTGATTTTGACCAGAGGTCTGATCATACCTCGGTTTTAAGGATATTTTACTCAAAAATGGAGATAAATAGACTAAAGCCGGGTAAGACATCCTCTCCGCTTAAATTAGCCGGTAGTTCCATAATTTCTACGGGTTGCTGAGGACGATAAATTTCCACTTGTTGTTGTTGAGGATTAACTAGCCAACCTAATCGCAAACCACTGTGGAGATATTCCCGCATTTTAGCTTGAATTTCTGGGAGGGAATCGCTACGGGAGCGCAGTTCAATGACGAAATCGGGACAAATAGGCGGAAATTTCTCCTGTTCTTCTCGACTCAGAGCTTGCCAACGAGTTAAACTCACCCAAGCGGCATCGGGAGCGCGATCTCCGCCCTTCGGTAAACGAAAAATCGTCGCCGAACTAAAGACTTTACCCAATCGGGTTTGACGATTCCAGATACCTAAGTCAATGATAAAATCGGCCTCTCGGTTGCCGCTAATTCCCCCAACAGGTGGCATGACAATTAATTCTCCTTGAACGTTTCTTTCCAATTGCCAATCTGGGTTAACTTGACAGAGACAGTAAAACTGCTCATCGGTGAGATTGACTGTATCTAAGTTTAAAATCACTGCTGCCATAGCTATATTTCGCCCTAGAAAACACTCTAGTCTTAATTATAGTCAATTAGGGCTGGCTGAATAAATCTAAAAACCTTGCTGGATAAGAGTTTTAGACTTTTTTGAAATCCAAAAGTACCAGATATGGGAGTGATCAGGGGGAAATTCAGCTACTTTTTCCCTGAAAATTAGGTAATTGACCCCCTCAAAATCGGTAAAACCCCACACCCCACACCCTACACCCTACACCCTGCTTCTAGGAAAAACTTTTTCAGCAGACCC
>NZ_JAPZQJ010000535.1:0-9906 GCF_027530405.1 Microcystis sp. LE19-41.2A
TTCCTCTCTGGCGATGAGGTGTAGGGCGGATAGAAACCCCTATCTTCTGTGGGGCCTAAAAATTTAACAGCCGGACCGACACCTGCCCCCACGAAAAGCTTTTTCGGCAAACCCTATCTAATTGTGTGTTGGGTTTTTTTAGGTCAATCCAACCGACAAGAGCGGCTATAAAATCTAATATAATCAAGACAGCAGGTCATCCCATAGGTAATTCTCAAATGAATTATAAGATTGACATAGAACAAGAAGAAGATGGACGATATATTGCTGAAATCGTCGAACTTCCGGGAGTTTTAGTCTATGGCAATAGTCAACAGGAAGCTATTGCTAAAGTTCAAGCACTTGCTTTGCGTGTCTTAGCCGATCAACTTGAACAGGGAGAACTTCCAGAAAATCACCTAAATTTATCATTTGTTGCTCTATGAGTCAATGGTCAGCAACGAAAGCCAAACAAGTTTTAAAAGCATTAAAAAGCATAGGTTGGAAAATTAAACGCAGTGGACTGTTTCAGCTAAAATAGGGCAATAGATTTCGGCTTAAAGTCTTAAATTATAGAATTTATAGCATTTTTCTAATACACCAAATTAACTGAAACAATCCAGTAGGGTGTGTTAGCGATAGCGTAACACACCAATTTAATAATAAATTTGCTGCGTGGGGAGCGGATTATTGATTTTGGTTTTTTAACAGAATTGGTAGCCGCAAACACACACCCTACCAGATCAGCGATCGCACTCAACCTAATATCAACAGACTTTCTGTTTCACTATCAAAAAATTCAACAATAATTAAAAAATAAACTCTTAAAATTTCGATAATCTTTGCAGTGGGACTATTACCAATACGAAGATAGATAAATTTTGGTGGATGACCATATAATAGACTGCGCTGATGAAAATCGGCATCTTTAGAGACAATTACAAAATCGTTGAATTTGGCAAATTCCCAGATAAGTGCATCATCAGTATTGATCAGTCCTAAAGTCTTGACGTGCTGAGAATTAGAATATAAATCAATTATTTTATCAATAATCCGATCTGACAAATTTTCATCTAATAACAGTTTCATAAAGAGGTGATAAATAATTTTTTCTCTCGATCAGCAGCAAAAGCCAAACAAGCCTTGATATCCTCGGAAGTTAATTCTGAAAAATCCTCAAGAATTTCTGCTTCTGTCATTCCTGCTGCTAAATATTCTAGAATATCGTACACAGTTATACGCATTCCTCGAATGCAGGGTTTTCCGCTTCGTTTTCCAGGTTCAATGGTAATAATGTTTTGGTAACTCATAATGCTTTAACTATTTTTACCTTCCCAATTATATCTTATTCGATGACAGAGATCGCACTCCACCCCACCGACAAGAACGATCACCCTTCAACTTCTTACCACTCTTAGGGTGTGAAGTGCGAAAGCATAATGCACCAATTTAATAATAAATTTGCTGCGTCGGGTGCGGATTATTGATTTTGTTTTTTTAACAGAATTGGTGGCCACCTAACGCACCCTAAAAAATCTGAAAACCCGCATCTGAATACTGAGTCCTGAATACTGAAGACCGACTCCTAACCCCTCGAAAAGCCTTGTAAGTTAGCAGCTGTTGAGATATCAATAGTTGGCAATCAGATCTCACTTATTTGCTAACCTACACACACCCTACCAGATCAGGTGTTCGCACTATGTTCTAAAGCACCGTGAGGATGATGAGGCTTTACGGGCGTTGATCGGTCATCGAGATCCGAATGCGATCAAGTATAATTTACCCAGCACCCATTGACTTAGGGTTGTAGATGATAAGCCTAACAGTTTTCTAAAGCAGTGCTACATTTGATTCACGAGACTATTGTGTTCAGTCCAGTTTTCAGGAGGAGAGATGGGCAACAAAAAAAGAAACATGGATACGACATCTAAAGATAAAAGCGACATCGCTCGTGATATCGAATTCCATTTCTATGGACATCGTTTTCCCTTTACTATCTGCGCGCTGTTTCTATGCTTATTCGTTTTATATTTATTAACAGGAGTTAGGTTTACTAGCTCTTATTTTAGCCAGTCTTCAACTTCCCTACCTTCCCTAATATTTACTTTTCTTGCTTTCCTGCAAGCGAATCAGTTTGTGATCAGATCATGTATTGTAATTCTTTTTCTACTTTTATTGAATCCAAAATTTAAAGATTTAACCCCTACTAGAATTATCATTGCCAGTGTAGTTGCTATTGCTGGTGACTATTTATTTGAGAAAGTCATCCAACATGGATCAAATGAGTTAACTCCCTTGTTTTTACTGATTTTATGGTGCGCTGCTTGGGGATTTATCAATTATGATTATCAACAACGATATAACAAAGAAGAATATATCCGAAAATACTTTACCGAGGAGCGGATTAAACAAATTCGTGAAGAATATAAAGAATGGCAATTACTTCCAGATAAAATAGACAGGATGCAAAAGTCAGTGGAAGATCGTTATTATCGATTAGTTATTGAACAAAGTAAATTAGATGCTTTACCCAAATCAAATTATAAAAAAGAGAAAGAGCAAGAATTGTCAAAGCTGAGAATAGCAAGTTATTCTTCAGGTCGTTCTTATGAATACTATGAGACCGAGCGACGATTACAGCAAGAGCTACGGGCAATAGATGAAGAGATATGGAAAGCAAAAGAAGAAATACGCAGAGAAATAACCGATATGTCAACAACAGAAGTAGATTTTCTTGTGTTAAAAATATTTGAGCAGGACAATAATTATGAATTGGGGTTTACTCATTTTGTTGAAGCCTTAAAAAGTTTAGCTCGCACTTACACGGATACAACACCTCATTATTCTGAATTTGTAGATACTTTAATAGAGTCGTTGAGACGAACAAATCCCAAGCTTGAAAGTTTTTTAAGTTCAAATTACTTTTTTAGTTACTACGACAATGGTCAATTTAGCCCTTTAGTAGAAAATATGCTAATAAAGGCCAACAAGAAAAATCAAGAGCATATTTTGTTACTCCGTAAACTTATCGATTTTGTAAATCATTGTCCCACTTTTAAAATTCCAGTCCAGATTCGGGAAATTACCTTAAAAGCATCTAGGGACACAATTAGATTCTTATTTATTATCTCACTTCAGGTCTTAATCGCCTTTGTTGCTAAACAGTGGATTCCTATCCCATTAATTGTTTATTGTTTAATAGGAAGTTTAGTCTTTTATATTGTTGTAATGATATGTCACTTAATTGACCGATGCTTAAAGGAAACCACCCTCGTATCTGTAATTGAGGGAATTGGTGCGTTTGCCAAGGATACAATTGTAAACACAGTCTTATCGCCATTTTATTACGTTTTTTCCCTAGGAGTTGTGCTTGAACCAATAGTCGAAAATATCCTGATGTTTACATGGAGAGAATATTCAGTAGCAAACGGATCTCGTAATCCTATTCTCTTGTTATCCAACGCATTAGCTGATGTTTCACTTAGGACAATTCTGCTCACTATCCGTATGGTAGTTGTGAGCCTACGTTTTTTTGTAGTATTCCTGTTCTATTCGCTGCATTATGTTACTTTTTGGCTTACCTTTATTGTTGCGGTGATTCCAATCATGTTCGTCGTGTCTATCTTTTATAGTCTTGCTCCACTAAGCAAATTAATATATGGTGTTTTAGCCGAGATAGTCTTATCTGTGGAGTCAAATTTAAGACGATACTACTTGGAGTGGATTCTGTTAATCATTTGGGCATTGAGTGTAAATATCCTTGCTAACCTAGCGTTGATTCGGATATCTGGAACTTATCCCTGGATTTCTTTGGTTACTTTGATTACATTGATAATTTCTTACCTTGTATTCATGTTTTACGGTGCTTTATCTACAGGTAGGACACTTGAAGAGGAATGGAATTATATTGTCCAGCCACTAAGTGAAAGATTAGCAGAGTTTATTTTCGGTTTCTTAGTTTTATCTTGGGTACTAATCGGAATTGACCGACTTTTCAGCCTTAACCATTTTAAGCCACAATCGGATCTGGTTGTCGGAACATTAATCTTAATAAGTCTTACAGTTATTGTGTTCATAACCTCTACTTTTGTTCAGACAGAGTAGAAGGGTGCGTCCAACGAACCAAAATAGATCTCTTGCAAAAATCAAAAATCTTCCGTTAGGTGAGGAGATTCGTCTATCGTTCCGACAAATGAAGAGAACGATTTAAAATATCCTCAATACCGTAGGGACAAACGGGGGGAAACTCCAATCCCGTCCCTCTAAAGGCATCGGCACAAGCAACAGCATAGAGTTTAAATAGGCTTTCATCGGTTAAATATCGCCTTAAACTGGGGCTATCGTCCAAATAAAGCCTAATATTAGCTCTTTCTCGCTGAATAGTTCCCAGCCAACCCCGGGATCGCCGTTGAGGTTGATAGTCCCACTTTAATAAATGATGCAAAATTAATCTGAGACTAGCAAGTAAGCGATCGCGCTCCCGTTTCGACAAATCCCGCACCTCTTCGACTAAATTCTCAATATCTAACTCGGAAAACCGACCGGAGGCTAATAAATCGGCCATTTGTTCGGCCCAAAGTCCAAAGTCTTGCTCATAGGATGCCGTCATCGATTTATCTCCTTCTAAGCTCAATTAAAATTATATTGAACCCCTTGCATAATTAATTTTTGATGGTTCAAAAACAGCAAAAACAAGGATTAAATTAGCCAAAATCTGTAAATTATGATTCATTGATGACTGAGAAACCGGCATCGTTTCAAAGATTGCCGAACCATTAACGGGTTTTGCGTCTTCGGATGACATTATTAGAATAACGAGAAGGTTTTGGCCGGGGTTCTTTTCCCCCTCCCAATTCGCGACTAACTTGCTGGAAAATATCCCGTCGCAGCACAGGATATTCCCCTATCCACTGGTCGAGTTGGGGAAGATGGACATCAGAAAGCTGATTGATATCCCCTAAATCGGGGTCTCGAGACATTAACAAAGCTTCGGCCACCATCCCGGGACGGATCGATTTATGGATGCGTTTGAGGGGAGCGCGAACGATCGCCGAAAAGCCAGTTTGATCACCGATTTCTAGATTAATACAGCGTTGGCGATTTTCGATAATCTCTAATTCCCCGCGTTTATTGACCCTTTCTTCTTCCCCGATTAATTCCTCGGTGACAAAAGCATCGAAAACGCGACCGCGCCAAAACCCTCCGTAGGGAAGACGACGATAGGTATTATTGCGAACACTGGCCCAGTAAACCGGACCCCAGAGCCAATATAAACCGGCGATAATGTTGAAAATCAGTTTAATTGTTAAACCACCGGGGCCGAATAAATTACCGATTAACCAAGCTGCGGTGAGAGCGATGATAGAAATGAATAAACGGCGCAGAAAATCAGACCATTTACCCCAATAGTGAGCGTACTGGGGGCCGGTGGCGATAATCGGGACAATTTGCTCGATCGATTGACGGGTAAGGGGAACCAACATTATCAGTTATCGATTATCAGTTATTAGTTATAGTGTGCCTAATTGACTCGTGAATGGGTAGGCTCTAGAAGAGGACGTTTACCTTTCATTTAGGCTCGCTGTATCAGTTATGACAGCGTTTCTCATAACTAGATGAAGTGTAACCTAATTTGGTATCGACCACCGACTTCCCAAAAGGAAAATTTTGTACCTCACCACTAAGATAAATGCTATAGTTTTGGGGAATTGTCTATATGTTGGTTGCCATTCATCCCATCGCTAAAAGCTCAGGACTTCTGGCGAAATTTCAGTTAAAAATTAAATCCCGCAAGAAGTCCGATGAAACAATCTATAATAAAATCAATGCTGTTTTGTTCCCAAAGACTGCCACCATGACTTCTTCCCCGGTTAAATCCTTAAATTCTCAGGCTGTAACCACTCAACATTTACCCCCGTTAGAAAATGGGGATCGCTTAATTCGTCCCGAATTCGAGCGCCGTTATCAAGCTATGCCAGGATTAAAAAAAGCCGAACTGATCGAAGGAGTTGTATATATGGCATCCCCATTAAGGTTTAAATTTCATGCTGAACCCCACGGACGTTTAATCACTTGGTTGGGAGTTTATCAAGCTGCTACCCCCCAAGTACAAATGGGTATTGAGCCAACAGTCCGCTTGGATATCGACAACGAACTACAGCCGGATGGGGTGTTATTAATTAGTCAAGAAAGCGGGGGAAAATCAACCCTAACTGTAGAGGGATACCTAGAAGGAGCGCCGGAATTAGTGGTAGAAATTGCCGCTAGTAGTGCCGCCATAGATTTAGGGGATAAAAAACGTGCTTATCGTCGCAGTGGCATTCAAGAATACCTTATTTGGCAGGTATTTGATCAAAAGATTGATTGGTTTAGTTTAGAAAATGGCGATTATATTTCTTTGTTACCCAACCAAGAAGGGGTGATTTGCTCTCTAGTATTTCCGGGTTTGTGGTTAGATATTTCAGCCATGCTCAACGGCAATATGTCACGGGTGTTGGACATCTTAAAGGCTGGAATTAACTCGGTAGAGCATCAAGAATTTATCCAAAAGTTAACTGCAGCGCAGTCAGGGGAAGCCAAATGAAACCTCCAGCTATTCTCATTTTAGGAGAAACCAGCCTCCCCGTTGCTCGTCAAGTGCAAATGGCCCTACCGGAAGCAGTGGTTTATGGGTTAATAAATCGTACCCATTCGGCTGATTTTACCTATACTAATTTTGGCGAAACGGTGCGAGAATTTTTCCAGATGGGAACGCCAATTATTGGCATTTGTGCGGCGGGTATTTTGATTCGCACTTTAGCACCTTTATTAACTAATAAATGGCAAGAACCACCTGTATTAGCAATCGCAGAAGATGGCAGCGCCGTAGTGCCTTTGTTGGGGGGTTTACAAGGGGTTAACGATCTCGCTCGTCAAATTGCCTCGGTTTGGCAAATTTCCCCCGCCATTACCACCACTGGTGATATTAGATTTAAAACGACTTTATTATCGCCACCACTGGGTTATCAGTTAGTTAATCCCGATGATGCTAAGAAGTTTCTTGCCGATTTATTGGCGGGTGAAAAAGTAAAATTAATTGGTGAAGCGGACTGGTTAAAAAATAGTAATTTACCGATTTCATCAGCAGCAAAACTGAGCATTGAGATTATCGATAAAAATAACTTAAACTTAGCAAAACCTAGCACTGCCTGTTTAGTTTATCTGTATGAGGAAAGCCAGCAAATTAAGGAAAAATCCAGTTTGTCCCCAGGGGATTTTGCCCAGGAAAGTCAAGGTAAATTAGCCATAGTCGGAACCGGCCCTGGTGCGCTAAATTGGATGTCGCCGGAAGTTCGAGAAGTATTGGAAAAAGCCACGGATTGGGTGGGTTATAAAACCTATTTGGATTTGGTAGAATCCCTGCGAAAACCAGAAATTGTCCGCCATGAATCGGATAATCGGGTGGAACTCGATCGCGCAGAAATGGCCTTAGATTTAGCGGCTAAGGGGCGATCGGTTGTCTTAGTTTCTTCCGGAGATCCCGGAATTTATGCCATGGCCGCGGCCGTGTTTGAGGTATTAGAAAAAAAAGCAAAACCAGCATGGGATGCGATCGCCATTCAGGTCTGTCCGGGGATTTCGGCGATGCAAGCGGCGGCTGCGAGGGTTGGCGCACTTTTAGGACATGATTTTTGTGCGATTTCCCTATCGGATATTCTCAAATCTTGGCAGGTGATTTCTCAGCGCATTGAGTTAGCGGCCCGAGCCGATTTAGCGATCGCATTTTATAATCCTGTGTCTCAAGAGCGCACTTGGCAATTGGAGAAGGCAAAAGAGATTTTATTACAATGGCGCTCGCCGCAAACTCCTGTGGTACTAGCGCGTAATTTAGGGCGAAAAGGGGAAACAGTGACGGTGAAATTCCTAGAGGATATGACTATTAAAGATGCGGATATGCGAACCATAATTTTGATTGGATCGAGTAAAACTCGCCTGATTGAGCAGGGTAAAAGCAAGCAATGGGTTTATACTCCACGTCACTATTAAGTAGTCGTGTAAAATTAACTTCTTGGTTAGGATAGGCAGTCAACATAGATTTGCGAACTTTTTTGTCGAAACCGGATCTTAAACTTTAAAAATAGGCATGATGGGAATAGCTGGGATCGAGGGGGTGGAAAGACGGATAAACTGGTAACTTTGTACTTACATAAACTTGGCGATATCAGGAATTCACGCTACTCTAGGTATCGGGTTCTTTACATTTTGTTACTTAACATCCGTAAAAAAACCTGGTTCAAATATCTTATTTTCTCAAAAAAGAATCTTAAAACAGTATTAAGGTTTTATAATTGAGGAGTGTTGTCAGGAGGAACATTGTGTTTAAACGACTTGCAGAACAGCATCGCCAACTAGTCAAAGACTTGGTCATGGATTTACAGGCCTTAGCGATCGCACTAGAAAATCAAGGTTATCTAGCATCTTGCTATACCTGTGGCGGTCAAATGAACAGCGCCTCCTTTATGGTCGGATTGGGTGAAACCCATCTAATTCGGTTTCTCGTGTCCGATTACGGCATCACCTGGACAGAAATGCGCGATGATCGAGAGTTAATGAAACTCGAAGGTGCGGAAGCCATCAGCCAACTACAGGAATTAGCCAATCTGATTAAATATCAAATTTCGCCGGCGGAATTTATTGACAAAAAACCCTCCTCCGTGCTGCAACGGTTAGAGACGGTTTAACCCCAGATGTGACCTAGACCTGTATGTTTAGTGAACTTTTTCCCCCTAACCTTTCAGCCAACTGTTAGCTAGATAAGCCATTCGTTTCATCTCTTTTCGTCCCCGGGAGACGGAATCGAGGATCATGCCACAGGTCAAACTTAAAAAGGCTAAAAGCATGATCGAGGCCGATAAAATAGCGGTGGGAAAACGTGGTACTAAGCCGGTTTCGAGGTATTCAAACAGGACGGGGATCGCTAAGAGGAGGGAAATAACCGCCAAAATTAGCGAGACAAGGCTAAAAAAGAGAAAAGGACGAATTTCTTTAAAAAGTAAGATAGCGGTTCCCAATACTCGCCAGCCATCTTGAAAGGTTTTTAACTTACTTTGGGAACCTTCGGGACGTTCCCCGTAGAGGGTTGGTTCTTCGGCGAAGGGAATTTTTAATTCTAAAGCGTGGATAGTTAACTCGGTTTCAATCTCGAAACCATTGGACAAAGCGGGAAAAGATTTGACGAAACGACGAGAAAAGACGCGATAACCGGAGAGCATATCGATTAAACGCGCTCCAAACAGAAATTTCACCAATCCTGTTAAAAATAGATTACCGGCCCGATGACCGGGACGATAAGCCTGGGAGGATTTTGCCGCTTCCCGACGCGCACCGACAACCATATCCAATTGTTCCCGCAGCATTCGTTCAATTAAGCGTCGTACTGCCGCAATTTCGTAGGTATCATCACCATCGATGAGAATATAGATATCGGCCTCGATATCGGCAAACATCCGCCGGACAACATTGCCTTTTCCAGGTTGGATTTCCTGACGAACGATCGCCCCAGCTTTGAGTGCCTCGGTCACGGTATCATCGGTAGAGCGGTTGTTATAGACATAAATTGCCGCTTCTGGCAGAAAAGTTTGAAATTGGGAGACCACTTTTGCGATCGTTAGTTCTTCGTTGTGACAGGGAATAATCGCCGCAATACGATAGTTTTTCAGGGAAATAGGCGATCTGGTTGTCAGGTTCTCGATCATGGCTGACGACAATGTTTAATAATAGTTAGGGGTGTTTCTTGACGTTGGACGGCTTGACATCCTCACCGCCGTAAACGGACGGTGATTCCCAAACCTCACGATTTAGGTTTCTGCTTCTTTCCCTTGCGGGGTTCCGCACCTGCCTTAACAGATTTACTCTGTTCTGGTCTTATGGTCGCTCTACAGACTGACA
>NZ_JAPZQJ010000475.1:0-3260 GCF_027530405.1 Microcystis sp. LE19-41.2A
CTGGTACTTTTTCTCTGAAAATTAGTTATTTGACAATATGAGAATCGTTAAACCCCTACACCCCACACCCCACACCCTACACCGTGTCCCCACGAAAAACTTTTTGCCGCAGACCCTAACTAAGTCAGCAGATTAGGTATCGGCTGCCCCTTCATTTTCCGAAGATTGTCTTTGATCGCTGGAATAACCGCCTCTACCTCCTCTGGTGGTGGTACGATTAGAGGCAGCCCGGAATTGACGCGCGTAGGCGCGGTTGCGTTCAGCTTTTTCTTTTTTCAAATTACGACGTTTAGCCACAAGAATCTCCTTGGGATATTAGATAGACAAGCGGGGAAACGAGCGATCGCTCCCCCTATTGACATTGACACTCTCCGCCCTAAAAGTGCGGAGATTCTTGGGCTGAATCCTGCCTCCACTAGCAACGCTAATTTTGGTCTTACGGTTTCATGTCTAGTCCGACTACACCGATAAGGCAAGCACTCTTATGGACTACTCCCCAAGCGTAAATTTCTGTGTGTCCCACAGTATTTAATTGTTTTGCGTTCTTACAGTTTGGACTTAATTGAACACCATTGACTGTTAGAAATTTTGAGATCACGGAGTAGGAAGTTTAACCTGCTTCCTCACGTTCTCACGGTTGGCAACCTGGAGCTATTCTCGCACAAAGCCGTCCTAAAAGGACGGGGTTTTCAACCCAAATTTCCGATCACCTAGAATGGTTACGGTCGGGGATTAGTAGCGACGCTCCCGATTGCGATCGCCGCCAGCACCGAAGGAAGATCTGGGTTCTTTTTCACGAGCTTGATTGACTTTTAATTCTCGTCCCATCCATTGAGCGCCGTCAAGAGCGGCAATAGCCTTCGCTTCTTGCTCTGGGGTTTCCATTTCCACGAAAGCGAACCCGCGTTTTCTTTTCGTTTCCCGATCCATGGGGAGGTGAACGCGCTTGATTTCACCATATTCCTTAAAAACCTCAACCACGTCTTCTTGGTCAACCTCGAAGGGGAGATTACCAACATAAATTGACATAAAACCTATCCTTGCACAGATAAAAACAACAGATTTGTAGAGAACCAAGATTTCGGGAACTAGCTGAACCAATACTAAACAGAAACGCTTTGACCATTAATACTGACAACGAGCCGCAGTGCCGACTTTTATTCTCAATTTCCATCCTAGCACATAGCTATTAGCTTTTATCGATGCTGCCTGTCTCGCCACGGGAGCGGATAAACTAGACTAGAATGCTGCCCTATAAAATGCCCTAATTATGAGTTTATCCCCCCATCCGATCGAAACTGCCCTAAAAACCCTGGCAGCGAAAGCGGAAAATTCCATCGAACAAACAACAACCCTAGAAGACTTAGAACAGCTAAGGGTGAATTATCTGGGTAAGAAAGGAGAATTATCGCAGATTTTACGGGAAATGGGCAAATTAAGCCCCGAAGAGAGACCGCGCCTCGGTGCGATCGCTAATGAGGTCAAAGAATTAGTACAATCGCTGCTGGAATCCCGGCGAGAAAGTCTCCAGAATGCCCAAATTAAGGCGAAATTAGCGGCGGAAACCCTCGATGTCACCCTACCTGCTCTTAGCCGTCCTTTAGGGCGAATTCACCCCTTAAATAGCACAGTTGATCGCATGATCGATATTTTCGTCGGTCTGGGTTACAGCATCGCCACCGGGCCGCAGGTAGAAACCGATTATTATAATTTTGAGGCTTTAAATATCCCTGCTGACCATCCGGCCCGGGATATGCAGGATACTTTTTTCTTGAGGGATGGTCGTTTATTGCGGACCCATACCTCCCCGGTGCAGATTCGCTACATGGAAAGTCACGAACCCCCGATTCGGATTGTGGCCCCGGGCCGGGTTTATCGTCGCGATACCGTGGATGCAACCCATTCCGCGGTTTTCCATCAAGTGGAATTATTAGCGGTGGACCGGGGATTAACCTTTACGGATTTGAAAGGAACAATTAAAGAATTTCTTAAGCAAATGTTTGGGGCCGATTTACCGGTTAAATTCCGCGCTTCCTACTTCCCTTTTACCGAACCCTCGGCCGAGGTAGATGTGCAGTGGAAAGGCAAATGGTTGGAGGTGATGGGCTGTGGTATGGTGGATCCCAATGTCTTAAAAGCAGTCGGTTATGACCCCCAAATCTATACGGGTTTTGCTGCTGGTTTTGGCGTGGAAAGATTTGCTATGGTATTACATGAGATAGACGATATTCGCCGTTGTTATAATAGCGATATCCGCTTTCTCCGCCAATTTTAGGGGGATAAACCCGATGGTCATGAGTGAAGATTTAACCAAAAAAAGACTCCTATCCGTGGCTTGTCATGCTTCGATCTTTTTGAGTGCTACGCTGGTATCGGTGGGGATTCCCTTAGCTATTTATTTCATTTCTGATGATGAAACGGTGAAGGAAAACGCCAAAGAAGCTTTAAACTTTCACCTGAATATGTGGTTATACTACCTAATTGCCGGGATTCTAGTTTGGGTTTTAATCGGTTATTTGCTCTTACCGATTCTTGCTGTGGTGAATATTGTTCTCCCCATTCTTGCTATCCTGCAAGTCTGGAACGATGCTTATAAGGTTTTCCGTTATCCTTTTATTTTCCGGGTTCTGTAATTAATTATCGGGGTTGCAACCTGTTCAACCCTCGGTGCATCTCATTTTTGTAAATCTGTTGAGTTGGGATTTTTAAATGTAAACTGTCTTCTAAAATTGGTAATTACTTCCGATTTTATCACTCAATCCACGTCTTTGGGGGGTTCTACCCCCCAAACCCCTAGGGTTGATTCATTTAAATTAAGTACAGCTGATTTTGAGTCAATAAATTTGACTGAAGATTCTCAAGTTTATCTTTTTCTAACCAAAAGAGTTAGGGTTCTTCGTTACTTGGTATGGTTCAATAGGGGGGCATAAATCGACTAAATCCTTATCTGGCAAGAGACTTAATTGATTAGTTCGCTCTAGAGCAAAAACAATTGACAAAAATCGCCAAATGCCTTTCTAAATAAGGGTTCCATCCCTTGTAATCCTCGTCCATTGCATAACACAAACCGAAGAGCCACTAAGTTGAGACTGAGTAACGCACAGAAAACGGGTTTCTCCGAGAAACCCGTTTTCTACTCATGCACTCATGCAAAAGGGGGAATACATAATCAGTTTTTAATAACTGGATTTAGTATGACAAGCAACTCGTTGTCACCCCTTCAGCGGTCACATTAGATTGAAACAATCTGAATTTCCCTG
>NZ_JAPZQJ010000506.1:0-3985 GCF_027530405.1 Microcystis sp. LE19-41.2A
CATCACATTCTCTAACCAATTTACCTTTTGGTTTGTCCGAAACCTTTATTTGACGGGGGACAGCCGCCAGTTTATTGTTGACATAGTTTTGTTACCATGACCAACTTACCCCTGTTACTCTAGCAATTCCTCGTCAGGAAACTCGTTCGAGCAGGAGTTTATCAATTAATTGTTTGGTTTCGTCAGAG
Organism: Microcystis sp. LE19-41.2A; assembly: GCF_027530405.1. Classification (NCBI taxonomy): domain Bacteria; kingdom Bacillati; phylum Cyanobacteriota; class Cyanophyceae; order Chroococcales; family Microcystaceae; genus Microcystis; species Microcystis sp. LE19-41.2A. Next base: position 189 of record NZ_JAPZQJ010000506.1, read on the forward strand.
ACGGTTTTATTAGTGGGATTGATCACAAACGGTTGACCGCAATCTTTACACTGACGTTTCGGCTTGCCATTATGTGTAGAACCATTTTTGATGGTATGATAAGAACCACATTTAGGACAACAAGATGTTGAAGTTTGTGAATCTTTTGTCAGAAGACAATGTTCTAAATCTTCATCGTAATTTAACCAAAGTTTAATTATCCAAGAGAAGATATTGATAAAAATAGCAATCATAAAAAGCAAATCCCCAACATTTATCAAGCAATTATTTTTATTAGTAAATGTTCTACACGACTCAGTCCAGATAAGCAAGATGGCTTACCACTACTACCGAATCACTACCCCCTTTTCCTTAGTTCCCCACTTTCCCATACCTTTGAGAGAGGATTTAGTATTACCGGTAACAGCAGCTACCCAATTTTTTTTGGTATTTGTTATGCTGATTGTTAACAATTTGTAATCTTTGGGAAAGTTCCTCAATACTGCATGGTCGTTTCTGCTACAATTCCACCCCTAGCTCAAGATACCCTCGCCCTGAAAGCGGTGTGGGCAAATGTCGGCTATGATAGTTGTCCCTACCATTACAATTTCCATCTTCATACCCATTGCTCCGATGGTCAAATGAGTCCCCAAGACTTGATGAGACAAGCGTTAGACATCGGACTAAAAGGATTAGCAATTACCGATCATCACTCGATCGAAGGTTATCGACAAGCCCAAATTTGGCTAGAAAATCAGCATTTAAGGGGTTCTCTACCCCATCTCTGGACAGGGGTAGAAATTACGGCGAATCTCTTAGACACAGAAGTGCATATTCTTGGCTATGGTTTCGATCCCGCTCACGTCGTCTTGACTCCCTATCTGCAAAGAACCAAACCAGAAGGAGATCTGGCTTTAGCCTCTAGAGTCATTAACAGTTTACAGCAAGCGGGGGCTTTAGTGGTTCTGGCTCATCCCTTTCGTTACCATCGCCCCGCTGCCGATTTAGTGGCGGCGGCGGTAGAATTGGGTATTGATGGTATTGAAGCTTTTTATGCCTACGGCAATCCCAAACCCTGGCTACCGAGTCAACCGGAAACCGAACAAGCACTCGCTCTTAGCCGTCAGTACCAATTATTCGCCACCTGTAGCACCGATTCCCACGGTAAATCTTTATTACAGCGCATTTAGCCTGATCCCGGGATTAACGGTAAAATACCTAAATTGACTAAACTCGATCCTTTCTCGATCGAGTGTTAGTTTTTTATGGCCGTTGATCAGTGATCAGTAATCAGTAACCAGTGAAAGAGCCTAAATTTGTTGAAAATTGAAAACTTAAACCTGATAACTTAAAACTTAAACCTGATCACTGATAACTGATAACTGATAACTGATAACTGATAACCCCCTGAATGAAAGATTTATTCCTTGACACTTGCTGGTTAATTCCCATTTATGGCTTAATTGGTTCGATTTTAACCTTGCCTTGGTCTTTAGGCATTATTAGTCGCACCGGTCCGCGGCCGGCCGCTTATATTAACCTATTGATGACCGTCTTAGGATTAATACATGGATCGATCGCTTTTAATCAAATTTGGCATCGAGAGACGATTAAACTGGCTTTTGAATGGGTAAGAGTGGCCGATCTTAGTTTATCCCTTTCGATCGAACTTTCTCCCGTCAGTTTGGGGACGCTGGAACTGATTACCCTCATCAGTCTCCTGGCCCAAATCTATGCCCTTGGCTACATGGAAAAGGACTGGTCTTTGGCAAGATTTTATGGCTTAATGGGCTTTTTTGAGGCAGCTTTGGGGGGAATTGCCCTCAGTGACTCCCTACTATTCAGTTACGCTTTCCTAGAGATGTTAACGGTCTCTACCTATCTCCTCGTCGGTTTTTGGTATGCTCAACCTTTGGTAGTAACCGCGGCGCGAGATGCCTTTTTAACCAAGCGCGTCGGCGATATTATTTTATTGATGGGTTTGGTGGCTCTGTCCAGTTACGGAGAAGGATTGAGTTTTTCTCAGTTAGAAAATTGGGCAGTAAATAACCCTGTGCCACCTCTGACGGCGACTTTGTTAGGATTAGCCCTTATTGCTGGTCCAACGGGTAAATGCGCCCAATTTCCCCTGAATTTGTGGCTAGATGAGGCGATGGAGGGACCAAATCCAGCCGGAATCATGCGGAATTCGATCGTGGTTTCGGCGGGGGCCTATGTTTTAATTAAGCTGCAGCCAGTGTTTACCCTATCTCCGATCGCAGCCAATGTTTTAATAGTGTTGGGGACAATGACGGCAATCGGTACTTCTCTGATGGCCCTATCCCAAATTGATATTAAACGGGTTTTATGCCACTCCACCAGTGCCTATCTCGGTTTGGTCTTTATTGCGGTGGGATTAGGTCATGTGGATATCGCTTTGCTAATTTTATTCTCCCATGCGGTCGCAAAAGCTTTATTGTTTATGAGCGCAGGAGCATTAATTCTCACTACCAGTAACCAAAATATCACGGAAATGGGGGGAATTTGGGCAAGAATGCCCGCTACAACCATGGCTTTTTTAGGGGGTTCCGCGGGGATGACGGTTTTAATGCCCCTGGGGATGTTTTGGACGTTAAAACGGTGGTTAAGTGGTGAATGGGCGATTCCTTGGTGGTTATTAGCGGTTTTAATCTTTGTTAATTGTCTTAGCATCGTCAATCTCACCAGGGTATTTCGTTTAGTCTTTTTGGGACAAACCCAAAGTAAAACCCATCGCACCCCGGAAGTGGCTTGGCCGATGGCTTTGCCCATGGTATCATTGATTTTAATCGCTTTATTGGCCCCGATTATTCCCCTACGTTGGGATTTTTGGCTATCTTTCACCAATCCTCTCCTTAATAACCAGAGTTTTACTATTGTCTGGGGTTTTCCCTTACTGATGGCCTCTGGAGTAATTGGCCTAGTTATCGGGTTAACGGTAGAGTTAAGACGAGCTTGGGCCAGACCGACTGGGTTAATCCTGCGATTCCTGCAAGATTTGTTCGCTTATGACTTCTATCTTGATCGCATCTATCAGTTTACCGTGGTTTTAGCGGTGGGCAGCTTGTCCAAAATTACCGCTTGGCTCGATCGTTATATTATTGATGGTCTGGTTAATTTGGTCAGTTTAGCGACGATTTTTAGCGGCAGTGCCTTAAAGTATAATGTTTCTGGTCAATCACAGTTTTATGTCTTGACTATTCTTTTGGGAATAGGGGGATTAATCTGGCTCTTATTAAACGGTCAATGGTCACTGATAACTAATTATTGGTCATCCCTGTTGACTCATTGAACCTCTATGTATCGCTCCCTAGTCTTCCGGTCGCGGACTAGGGAGTGAAAGCAGCGGGATGAACATGATCAACAAGGACAGACGGTTAAAATCGGTCTTAGCTTAAAACCCCACACCCTGCCCGCGGGAAAAACTTTTTCAGCAAGCCCTATTTGTGTTATGATGGGTTGGTCAAAAATGCTGGTGTAGCTCAGTGGTAGAGCAGCTGATTTGTAATCAGCCGGTCGCGGGTTCAAATCCCATCACCAGCTTCAATCTCTCACTCCCAATCGAACTTTAAAAAACCTACTTCCCACTTCCCACTTCCCACTTTCAAACCGAAGACCCCTGAACGGAAATTTAAGCCGGACAAAACCATTCTAGGGACTGGGGTTAACCACAGAAACCAAAAACCTACCTAAAGCTTTTTAAAGCTACTCATTTCTGTAGCTAGATAGCTAAAATAAGTAACTTTGGCCACCGATAGATTTTAAGAACGTTATCAGGTATAATCAAGATATGAAGCTAG
>NZ_JAPZQJ010000404.1:0-4030 GCF_027530405.1 Microcystis sp. LE19-41.2A
TGTGGGGTGTGGGGTGTGGGGTGTGGGGTGTGGGGTGTGGGGTGTGGGGTGTGGGGTGTGGGGTGTGGGGTGTGGGGTGTGGGGTGTGGGGATAATAAATAAAAGCTGCCTTCTGCCTTCTGCCTTCTGCCTTCTGCCTTCTGCCTTCTGCCTCCTGCCTTCGTTAACGGGGATAGGGGAATGGGGGAATGGGGGAATGGGGGAATGGGGGAATTCAACTAAAATCCTAAAACCCCAACACCCTAAAACCCCAACACCCAACACCCAACACCCTCTTAGTCCGAGAAAAGGTCAACCAAAGTTAACTATTTGCCTCCGAGTTGCTAAAATCTGAGTAGTTTTCACCTATAGACTCGTTGGCCGGGTAATTTTCCTCGGAGTTTGAGTTTTTGCCACTGCCTTTGTGGGAATTTTTGCCCCCTTCCCGTCCGATAGCTGCCATGTGGGCGCGATCTCGGCTAACCGCTTCACCACCTTTTCGTCCCGCTTCGCGAGCCTCTTCGGAGGTAAATTCGTGGGCTGTACCTTTTTGATGAGCAGCTTTACCACCTTTACTAGCGATTTCCCGTTGTTTAGCTTGATCCATAGAGGCAAAACCGCGTTTACTCTTACCTGTCATAATATCCCTCCTGTGTGAATGCTGATTTTAAAAGTTCTTAAAGACTTATGCGAGATTTTTAAAACATCAAAATCATGGTCTTGTCGGTGGGCAAAACATTGAGATTGCCCCGCTTTCCTCCTCTAAGAACTATGGATTCCTACCTAGTATCATAACTCATTAGCTTGACTTCTAGGGAACTAATTACAGCAATCAAAGAGCATATTTTATGTTAAAAAATATTAAGCGAATCGAGCATTTATCAGTCTAAAGATATAGAAGTTATCTTAATGGTGAGGTACAAAGTTTGCCTTTGCAGGAGTCGGTCTTCAGTTATCAGTTATCAGTTATCAGTTATCAGTTATCAGTTATCAGTTATCAGTTATCAGTTATCAGTTATCAGTTATCAGTTATCAGCTTTTTTCTCCCTGCTCCCTTCTCCCCACTTCCCCACTTCCCCACTTCCCACTGAAAAGGCTGCCATGCACTCTTAATTGGATGTGCGGGCAGCCTAAAGCCTAGTTTTTGGGGATTTAATCGGGAAAAATCAGGGTAAGAGTTGGGTTTTTTCGATCAACCATTTATCTCCTTGCCGTACCAAATCATAGCGCAGGTTCAAGGACTCATTATAGGAACGATTGACAATTTCCTTGCCATTATCGAAATACATGGCCTTTTCGTTGACTGTCGCTTCCACCGTGGCTAAATTAGGATTTTTCGCATTATTAGTGACCGATCGCACATCCACTTGATGATCGTAGCGCCAATAGTTATTTCCCTGTAAAGCCGCCGCCCGTTTTTGCCAAATTTCCAAAGCTGAACCCGTTAAAACCTCTTTCAATTGCTCTTTTTGGTGTTCACTGCCAAAAGCAGCCGATTTTGCTGCTAACCAAGCTTGAATCGTCTCCTTGGCCGTTTCCTTATCTAAGGGATTCCCTTCCATAACCTCCGCGTTAGCCGAAGGAATTTCTAGTATGGGAGTATTTAAAGAAATCGGTAACTGTTCCCCTTGCAAGGCTGCCAAAGGAGATTGACTATCGACAATTGCCTTTACCCCCAAGGACAAAACTGCGAGCGTTCCCACTAATCCTACCCCCAATATTGCCACTCGATCGAGTCGTAGTTTTCTGCGGGCCGGTCGTCTCCGTTTCGGTGGGACTAGGGCAGTTTTTACCGTTTCTGGGGCTGCCGGCCCGGAGTTACCCGCTGCTGGGGTACGCGAGCGACGGGGACGACGACGGAGGGGATTAAGTGCCGGTTGACGATAGGCTGCTGTCACCACCACACTGCCCTGAGTATAGGGGGTGAAAGTTTCCTCCTGAGCAGTGGCTCTCAGGGCAGGTACAGCAGAGCTTGTCCGCTCACCGTTAGCTCTAGCTAAAGACGGTTTTTGGGGACGAGAGTGGGAAGAATAAGCAGATTCCCTCATCGGTGTCGCTCCTGGCACTGGGTTTAAATGGGTGGGGGGGGTGTGGGTTTTGAGAACAGTTACTTCCGATTCTAAAGGTTCGCCAACCTTTTCTTGAACCGACACGGGAACTTTTTCGTCAGGAAAACCTGACAATTCTTCTAAATAATTTTGTACCTCTTCCTCGGCAAAATACTCTTTTAGTGAGGCTTTCCGCTCAACCAAATCACTAAAATGGCAGAAAACTTCTGTTTGTAACCAACGCTCACCGTAACGACATAACCCAGGTAAGAGATCGGGAGATTGCCCGGATTGTTCCTTAATATAATTTAATATTTCTTGCTCTTGACTTTTTTCTAAAATTGTGATTGCTTGTTCGGTTTGACCGAGCAGTAGGGCGCAGATCGATCGCTCGAGGGAGACATCCTGATGTTTTTGTAATTGCTGCAAGCGAGCGCTGGCCGCAACGATAGCGGCGGGTTGTTTTTGGGCGAAACCGCGGGCAATCAAGGCATAAACCAACAGATAATTACCCACCGACGAGGGGCGTTGTGCCTCTTTTGCCCAGATTTTTTCCTGTTCGGCCTGAGTTAAATAAACCCGTAACTGTTGAATAAAGCGTAAAAAATTATCCACCCCCAACCCAGAGCGATCGTCGCCCTGGCCATCGATGCCGCCGCGAGCTTCTAACATCTCTTCCAAGAGATTCAAGCCGCGCTGACGGGCAAGACTAGGTTTTTTTTCCTGGGATAACAATTCCAGAATCCGGTAGGGACGCAGGCGATCGCAATCATGGCGGATCTCGCTGGCCACTTGCGGGAACATTTGTTCTTGTTCCAACCAAGTCAGGGCCTTGGCTGCGGTGCTGGCCGCCTGTTCATAATTTTTATCCTGCCAATATTCCCGACTTAATTCCCCGTAGGCCAAAGCCAAGGTTAAGATCATGTCTGGGCGAGTAGTTGGCTCTAAATCTAGATAAGTTTCGGCCAAACGAATCACTAACTCGTATTCTCCCAACTCTTGCAGGATGAGCAAAGCTCCCACCAGATCGGCGGGGGCAATGGTAATCTGGGGAGTGGGATATTCTGGAGAAGCGGCGGCCACCTCCCCACCCTGAGAATCTAGGTTTTCGGCACTGCTTTCTGGGTTGAGAAGCAGGGGATTGGGGTCAAAAAATTGAGCATCATAATCACGACGGCGATCCGCAGCACTTAACACTTGGTAAGCTTCATCTAACAAGTGCTGACGGGCAATGATCGCTGTTTGACTGTATTCTTGACGTGGCAATTGCCGTCCCCGGTCGGCGTGGGCCAAATCAATCTGCTCGGCACTCACCTGAAAGGGGATTCCCAATATCCTGTAGTAGTCGAGAGGAATTCGCACGGTTAGCTGTACCTCAACTCTGGAGAGTCCTTAGTAATCTACTCCCGTTAAAGCGTCAGCTTAACGGGAGCTTTCTGTAACCCTAAACTTATCGGGCAAGCCAATAAATTCGGCTCTCTGGGCTGGATTACACTCAGCCCCAAAAGTCTAATCATCTTGCTACCGTTCGCGTCTGCGTCACCAATCCAACCACAAGTCTTATTGCTACACTTAAACGATTTTCCGCTTCTAATTCCGATATGTAGGCAACAATGACAGGTTTGAGAGGTATATCGTGGATTAACCGCGATAACCTCAACTCCTTCTTTAATGCCTTTGTATTCGAGAAATTGTCGAAGTTGATAGAAAGCCCAAGAGTTAGACCGTCTTCTCTCGGTCTTATTTCGTGGTTGTTGGTTGGTTCTCTCTCGAATACCGGTTAGGTCTTCAATAGCGATAATCGAGTTAGTTAATTTTGCCTCGGCAACGATAGCTTTACTGATTACTTGACACTCTCCGCCCTAAAAGTGCGGAGATTCTTGGGCTGAATCTTGCCGCTACTAGCAAAGCTAATTTTGGTCTTACAGTTTCATGTCTAGTCCGACTACACCTACAAGGTAAGCACTCTTAAAGACTACTCCCCAAGCGTAAATTTCTGTGTG
>NZ_JAPZQJ010000270.1:0-9236 GCF_027530405.1 Microcystis sp. LE19-41.2A
TTTATAGAGACAGACATTGCCGCAATTTTTGTCAATTGTTTGCGATCTGGAGCGAACTAATCAATTAAATCTCTTGCCAGATAAGGATTGAGTCGATTTATGCTCCCCTATCGAACCATACCAAGTCCCGAAGAGCCAAAAATACGGATGTTTATTGCCAGAGTGATTGCCCTTGTCTATAAATTGACATACTACTACTATGCTACTTAGTGAAGTGCGGAATGTGGGTCTTAACTAAGAAAAGGTGCGATATCGATGGGGAACCAATCTCCGTCTAATACTTGTTCGAGAGTTAATATAGACTCTAGGGGAATTGTATTTTTATCGACAATTCTCCCATCAATTAGGGTTTGTCTCGCGTCCGAATAGGCTTCCCCGAAGGAATTAAGGGCATGATTTTTCAGTGTTGGGGTTTTCATCTTTTTTTTCAGTTGCACTCGAAAAGTGGCTATCTCTCCTAGCCAATGACGCGCGTTTCGTTCTCTTTCCGTTGTCCAATAACTCAGTTTTAAAAGATGAATTAATAGTTGAGTTAATAAACTTTCGACAGCTTGGCGCTCGCTTTTTCCCATGCACTCTACTTCCTCGATCAGATTTTCCCAGTCCACTCTGTTAAACTCTTTTCGCTTTAAAAGTTCGGCGGTTTTTTCTGTCCAGAGAACAAAATCTTCCTCGTAGAGAACGGAGAGCGATAGCGGGGTTTGTGCGGTCATAATAGATTTCTGGCGTTGCTGATTTGTGATAGGAATTTTGTTGTGTGGGGTTTTTAAAACCTGGAGCCAAACTAACTTTTGGATAGGATGCACAGTTAGCATTCATAGCTTGAGTCAGCAACACCGCAGAAAAATTAATTCTGACTCAAAAATAAACTGGGCAATCCGATAAGATTATCCTGCTTAAAAAAGATCGAATTTTGTTGTCGCAATTTACCGATTAATCTTGTTACTGTTACTCTGGTAGTGCCGATGGCGCTGGCAATTTGAGCGTGAGTTAGGGGATAGGGAAGATAATAGCCTTCTACACAGGGTTGACCGTATTCTTCCAATAATAGAACCAAGAACCCCATTAATCGATCGAGGGAGCGTTTTTGACCGAGAATACTCAACCAAAATAACTTACGCTGGTATTGATGGCGAAAAGTTTCCATAACAGCCGATCGCAATTGCGGCCATTTTTCTAGGTCTTCCCAGTATAACCAGACTAATTCGGTCTCGTCTAGATGAGCTTGGGCTTGTAATTGAAAGGGAAATTGAGAAACAATCTCAAAAGGTTGACCTGCACCCACAAAACCGAGAAATACTTCTTCACTATCGGCAATAGGTAGTTGACGGGGGAATTTTTGGTCGATAACGTTAACTTGTGCCTTACCAAGAATACGAATCGCCCCAGATTCGACAAAGTATAATAGCCCGGGGCGCGTGGCTACTTTTTCATCTTTAGCAAAGGTATGGTTACGATAATGGGATTTTGCCCAGTTAAAGATTTCTGTTTCTTGACCGATTAAGGGTATAAAATCCGACGAAGGAACCGAAGAAGACATTAAAATTAATAACCCACTGGGGCGTTGAGGGAACTGTAAACTAATGTAACAAAAAATTGCTGCGATTGGGGGGGGGTCTTGTGGCCGCTAGATGCTTATTGGCAATAATCCCTAAAAGTTGCGGGGATTGAGCAGATAGGAGAATTATTAAGTATTCTTAACAGAATACCCGCCCCAATGTTACAAAAGCGAGATAATCACCTTATCTATTCTTAACTTTTTCTCGCTTTTCTGGGGACTATGGCATAAGATAGGATGCGTAACTATTAGTTTTCTATCTATGATATAGCGTTTCTCATAAAGATGAAGTATAAAGAAATTTGGCATTATCTCTTGGCGACCAGCTACTGTTAACCGTTCCCTGTTCCCTAAAACCAGATACTTCGTACCTCACTATTAAGATAACTGCTATAGATGATAGTTGATAGATAATTTAAATTTATACTTTTCCTTAAAAACTTCGGTCAAACTTGTATGAATAGCATTAGACAAAAAGTGGAATCCCTCTTGAATCAATTACCGGATGATTGTTCAATTGAAGATATTCAGTATCATTTATACGTTCTGGAGAAGGTGCGTCAAAGTTTGAGCGCGGCTTCTCTAGAGAATACAATCCCCCAAGAAGAAGTTGAGGGTCTTTTAAACAAATGGCTGATCGAGTGAATTATCGCCTTGTCTGGTCGCCCAAAGCAATTGAAGACGTGGATGCGATCGCATCTTATATTAGTCGAGATTCTCCGTCCTACGCGGCGGCCGTCGTGCGTCGAATTCTTGATATAAGCTATTCTTTAGAAAATTGTCCCCTAGAAGCGAAAAAATGCGCCGAATTTAGCGATGATACCATCCGAGAAAAGGCTGCCTATGCCTACCGTCTGATCTATCAAATTCAAGGGGCGGTAGTTATTATAGCGGCGATCGTCCATAGTAAGCATTTCTTGGATTGATCGAGTCAGGGATCAGTGATCAGTGATCAGTGATCAGTTATCAGTTATCAGATTTGAGTTTTCAGTTCACAAGGGCCGAATCTAAAACCAAATTTGTTGAGCTAAAAGCTTTAATCTACTCAGTTTCTAGCCTTCTTTTTAGGTAGGAGAATTGCCAGATTCTTTCTGGGAGCCTCTTGCCTCTTGCCTTCAGTTGACTGATTACTGTTTACTGTTTACTGATCACTGAAAAGTCCCCCACCCCCCAATTTTGAGCCTAATTCCCGCTTAATCCGGTTGAGAATCGAGGTTTCATCGAGGGAATCGAGAATACTGGCTACCACTGCCTTCGGGCCATCGGGTCCCCAGGTGGCCCCATTAGCGAGATAGGTTTTCGTCACTTGGCCGATCGCGTAACAGGATACACCGGCAACCCCCGCTTGAGTCAGGGCGATCGAAGTATAGGGAAGGATAGAAATGCCGCCAGTGGCAGGAATCGAGAGGCCGAGTAGTCCTTTTAGGGAACTTAAGCCCAAAACCGCTAAAAATTCGCTGGCACTAATACCCCCCATATTGAGGGCAATTTTTTGTAAAAGAGCGATCGCTCCCTGACGAGTTAAATCGATGCCGTATAAGCGAGAAAGAGCGAGAATCATGGCTAGATCGATAACTGCTCCCGTCAACAGATCCAACACCGTCACCGGATTAAGAGCGATCGCCGATGCTTTGATCATCACTGCTTTTTGAATCAATTGATTGGCGCCGCGATCACGGATAGCCATTTTGCGGGCGACAATTTGCTCGTTTACCTCGTCCGCATACAGCATAGAATTGAGTGCTACGAGGGATTTACCCTCTCGCTCTAGAATTTCCAAAATTTTGAGTTTCAGGGCTTCTATCTGGGGGTTTCCCCGAAATCGTTGCATTTTTATACGTCCATCCTGCCCTTTAACCGTCTCCGTCAAGAGGGGAGAGGCCGCCACCATAACAATCTCATCGGGGGAGAGTAATTCTTTCACCCGTTCTGAGGCGATTTTCTCATAGATAGCGAGGCGATCGACTTCTGGATACTGATCGATTTTATTAAAGACCAAAATCATCGGTTTTCCCGCTTCCCGTAACTTGGCCAAGGCGGAAAATTCCACTTTGGTCATATCACCGGAGATGATAAAAAGGATTAAATCCACCTGCTGCGCCACCTGACAGGCGAGAATTTCCCTCGTTTGCCCATCTACCTCATCAATACCGGGAGTATCAAGCAATTGCACCTGAGCATTACCCTGGCCGTTCAGGGTCAGACGCGCTAGATTGGGGAAGGTATCATCGCTGCTTAACTGCCAATTTACCCCTTTAATGGTGCGGGTAACTCCGTGTAGAGGACCGGTTGTAAAGATTTCTTGACCGACTAGAGCATTTAAAATCGAGGATTTTCCCCGGCCCACCAGACCAAAAGCGGCAATTTGAATCAGGGATCGATCGAGTTTTTCCAGCAGGGCCACTAGGCGATCGATCTCCGCTTCTAGACCAATTTTCTCGATCGAGGTAAGATCGAGACGCTCAACAAGTTTGCTCAGAGAATTGCGTGCCTGATTATAGTTGAGTTCTTCTTGAATAGTGCCGACACCTCGAAGCGCTTGTTCTAGGTCTTCGGTATTCCAAGCTCGATCGAGGAACGGGTCAGAGGTCATTTCAGTTATCAGTTATCAGTTATCAGTGATTAAGTAGGGCTTGCTGAATAAATGTGAAATGTAGGCAAGGTAAGGTTTTTGTGGCTTTTCTCGCTCCCACAGGTGCAAGATTTTGAGAGAATTGTGCTTCCAAACCTTGCGTCTTCATCGGCCCGCGTCCTGTAGGGGCGAAGCATTCGGGCAATAACCTATCGGTGAAACCGTAGATTTTCTATCCGAATGCTTCGCCCGTACTTTTTGTCGCAAACCCTAAGTAGGTGGGTGTTAAAAATTGTCAGATACTCCCCTTATTAAGGGGGGATTAAGGGGGGATCAAGGGGGGATTTATCTTCAATTATAACCAGCTACTTTATTAAGGATAATCAGGATGAGTGTCATCTACGACTTGGAACACATCACCACCTATCATTATCGTAAACCGGTAACTTTTGGGGAACATCGGGCAATTTTTTTGCCTAGTGCCGGTCACGGTGAAAGAATTATCAGTTATTCTGTAGAAGCGAATATTGCCGCCAAAACGCGCTGGACTATGGATACTCTATCTAACAATGTGGTAGAGCTTGAATTTGCTGAACCAGCGTCAGAATTAATCGTTACCTGTCGATTACGGGCGGAACATTTTGGCTTAAAAGCGATCGCTGATTTTCCCCTCGCTCAACGGGCGATCGAAATTCCCATCCAGTACACCCCCGATGAATGGTCAGATCTAGTGGTGTTTATGCGTCCCCACGCTGAGGATGCCGACGGCAGCTTGGCAGCTTGGGCCAAAAGTTTTGTAGCGGGGGACCAAGATGATACCCTCGATGTCATGGCAAGAATGATGGCGGCTATCAAAGATAATTTTACCTACCAATCCAGGGAGAGTGAAGGAACTCAATCCCCCGGAGAAACCCTGCGGCTAAAGTCGGGAACTTGTCGCGATTATGCTTGGTTAATGATCGAAGCTTTGCGAAGATTGGGTTTAGCCTGTCGTTTTGTCAGTGGCTATCTCTACGATGCTGCCCTCGACGGTGGTGAAGTGGGGATGACTGGCTCTGGTGCTACCCATGCTTGGTTACAGGTTTATCTACCGGGGGCCGGTTGGCGTAATTATGATCCGACTAATCAAATTACCGCCGGCTTTGATTTAATTCGAGTGGCGATCGCTCGTCATCCCGGTCAAATCATACCTCTTTCCGGTTCTTGGTTTGGTGATGCTGATGACTATTTGTCTATGGATGTTAAAGTGACCATTCGCAAGTTGGGGACGCTGCCAGATTTTGATCCGAGGGAATAGGTTGAATTATCGGGTTTTTTCTTGACTGGCGATCGCAAAAAACGGGTTTCTCGAAGAAACCCGTTTTCTACTCATGCAATAAAGCGAAGATTGCCGTTGGGTCATAGCATTTTTATCGATTTTTGTCAAGATATATTTGACACAATTTATTAGAAAAAGGGTTTCTAAAAGAAACCCTTTTTCTGTTTTTCAACTAATACTATTTGACCTAATAGGTAAGGAATAAGAGTAGGGCTAATTCATGAATTAGCCCTACTTTTTTAGGTTCCAACTAATCCTATTTGACTTAATAGGTAAGGTCGAAAGGAACCGAAGCGTCACGCCAAGGCGATTCAAGGGTTTCCAACTAATCCTATTTGACCTAATAGGTAAGGAAAGAACGGTTATATGTCAAAATATACCGTTTCTAAACTGTTTCCAACTAATCCTATTTGACCTAATAGGTAAGGTGGGGTTTCCGGTCATTACGAACCCCGAGGCGATTGCGTTTCCAACTAATCCTATTTGACCTAATAGGTAAGGGATAAGGGTAGGGCTAATTCATGAATTAGCCCTACTTTTTTAGTTTCCAACTAATCCTAATGTGTAATTAATTTTGCTTAGGTAATTAACTGTAAACGGGATTATTTCGGCCAAAGTTTTTGAAATTTTCCCGCTTGACCATTATTCTCGTCTAGAAAACCTAGAAAATAAGCACAATCATCAGAGTCATCGGGAAAAATTGTTAATAATTCTAGGTATTGATGATTATTTTTGGGATACATTCGATGCCAAAGACGACCAATTTGATCGATACTTCCTGTCACCGAGGTTTTATAGATACTTAAATTATCCAGTTTTTGATAGGCTTTGTGAAGCCATTTTATGGCTAGGGAATCATCTTTATCTTCGGCAATTCTTCCCCAAACTTCTACATTTTTAGTATGCCAACTTTCTCGCCAGTTAGCACTATTATCGGGAGTTCTGAGGATATCTTTTTGTAAGGACATCCATTGTTTAGCAATAGTGCGAACATCTTTGATAAAGGGATGAACATGAGTTAAATCTCTGACTTTATTATCGTTGATTAAAGAACTTTTATCCCCCCATTGCCAATGACAGCCAATTAAGGGTTTATTGGGATAATAATCCTCATAGAAAATACTATGATCTGCTCGTCGCCATGATTTACCAAATCCTCCTAATAACATGGCAAAACGAGTGAGAAAACAAATTAATTTTTTTAAGCATTCTTGCTGGTTTTCGGGGAGAGATTGGGTGAGAATCCAGCGTAATTCTCCTGTTACTGTGTAGGTGGGTTCCTTGTAACCCTTGGCAAAGGTTCCTAACTCTAGAGATTTGACACAAAAATCGACCGCTAGTAAACCTTGGGTTGCTTCTCCGTCAATTCCTCCAAATAGCTGATTAACTAACTTTTCGGCATTTTCAGCATCAGTTAAACCGCCAAAAATACGCAAGGCATGACCGCGAATTGCTCCTCGAAAAATATTGGGTCGAAATTCCCTTGCACCATCGAGGCTTTTAGGAGCCATTCCTTGGCCTTTCAGAAAACATTTATATAAAGGTTCTTTTGAAGGTTTAATGTCTTTTGGTAAGCCATAACCGCTACTAACACGGCATCCTAGACCAGATTCTAAAGCTCTTTCCCAGATAGTCCAAATCTCCTCCCAATCGGGTTGTTCTATTGAGGTAGAAATGCCAAATTTTAGGTTAGGTTGATAGAGAGAAATTAAAGCAAAACCACTTTCTCCACTGGGTTTTTGTCGAGTGTTTGGGGTTTTTACTTGCCATCCCTGTTGCGGGTGAACAATATCTAAAAGATTTTCCGTCCAATCATTAACGGGATAACCGCCATGGAAGCGCAAAAGACTAGGGTTATCGCTATCTTTTTCGAGGTGATAACGTTGTTTTTGTTCGGGGGTGCAAGCTTGACAAAAGGCTCCTTTCATGCTGGAACCGGGATAAAATGGTATGCCATAAGCACCCATTACAGGCCGAATTATTCCTTCATCTTGTCCCCCATTAGTGACGAATCGCCACGATATTTGATATTCTTTGGTTTTTACTTCTTGACCAAATTGGGGAGGATTTTCATCGACTCGTTCTATCCATTCTTTTACCCATTTTTGGCTATCATTTTCATCTTTTTTAGAGTCAATATATTGTAATTGCGATCGCCCTTTGGTTTGTGCGCGAAACATCAGGGGGATTTTGTCACCAATATCGGGAATATTAACCATATAATTTATCGTTCCTTTGTTCCTTTATATCTTTGAGTCCACCAAACTAAACAATCGCATAGTTGCGTTAAAACAGCGAGGGTAATTCTCTGGTCTTCTAGCTTTAATTCCCAGAGTTTTTCTGCCATTGCTTGAACAGATTCGGTATCATTTACCTGTACGGTATCGTTAGGGATAGGAATCCCCGCTTCTGCCATGGTTTCGACTAATTTATCCCAAGTTTCTTTCCAGTATTTTGCCTTATTGGTTTCCTTGGATTGTAAGCGCAGATGTTCACCCCAGAATCTTTCTAGTCCATAGGAAACGGATTCACGCATTTTAAAAGATTGATTGAGAGAATCTCGATCCCGTAGTTTGGCAGCGAGAACTAATTTCTGAGCAATGCGATCGAGATTGTATTCTTTCCAAGCCATAATATTAGATAAAATGTAATTATTGATTGGCGTAGTTTAAAATAGTAACTTGGCAACGACCGAAACCGATGGATTCTAATCCTCCGAAATATAATTCTTTTTGGTTTACCGATTCTCCAAAAGGTTGCCATCCTGTTTCTTTGCAAGCAATGGGAAAAACTAAAATACTACCCACGGGTAAAGCTTCCACATTGAAAAAAGCTCCTTTTTCTGTATCCACTTTTTTCTGATCTTCTAGTAGTTTAACCCGGCTTTGTCGGTAGAGTGCCATATCGTGCAGCATGGATATATCGTTATCATTAACGACGACTAATTGAGAAGCTTTTAAATCCGCTTGCGGGGGAATCCACGAAGAAAGCTCCTCTAAGTGTTCAATTTCGAGAAATCCTAAGTTAAAAAATAAAACTTTGCTATTGCGGTTAACTCCCTGCACTACTCGCGCTTGTAAACTAGGGGAAGCAGTATAGGGATTGGGTACTTTTGCAGACATTCCCGTGATTTGTTTGTAGCGTTTTAATAATAGGGGAGAAGTGACCCAAACTATCGGCTGCCCCGGACAAAATACCGGCAACCAAACGAGGGAAGCATATTCAAATTTAACTTTTGCTTCGGTGGTTCCTCCGTCTTCTTGTCCTGGGATTGTTTCGTGTCCGTACCATGTACGTTTTTCATCTATATTGTTCATATCGGCACGAAAACGGCCGCGAATAGAACTACCGGGGATAATTGCTGTTTGGGTGAATTGGTCACGAAAAATGAGGTTAAGATTACCCGTTTCTTCTCCTGCGGTTGCTCCCACATGAAGGGGTGCTAAGGTTTCAAGTATGCCATAACTTTTGTGATACATTTTTTGGTAAAAGTGAGTATTTTAGATGCTTAGGGATTATTCTAAACTAAGTTAATATTAATGTCAGAATTTTCTAAGATTTTGTTAATATTTGATCGTGGTATTTAGGCTATTAGGACAGCACAAAGCTAAGTAGGTGGGTGGAATTAAATATAAAATGAACGTAGGTTGGGTTGAAGCATGAAACCCAACGCCCGCATGGGTTACGCTACCGCTAACCCATCCTACAAATAATTGTGCCTACCTACTTAAGTAGGTGGGTGGAATTAAATATAAAATGAACGTAGGTTGGGTTGAAGCATGAAACCC
>NZ_JAPZQJ010000666.1:0-8762 GCF_027530405.1 Microcystis sp. LE19-41.2A
TTGCCAACAATAACGAATTTTTACGTCTAATTCTCCCTCATCCGGTAAAGTTAATTTGAGATGTACCCGCGCAAAATCTAAAATAGAAGTACCGATAAAACCGCCGTCACTTTCTGCCACATTTAACCAACATATACCCCCCGGATAGGCTTTTTCCCGCCATTGTTGCCAGCCAAACTGTCTGGCTAGTTCGGTTTTACCTATGCCTCCCATTCCCGTTAAGGTAGATATAGCAAGCTTTTGGGATTGTTGTAATTGCTTTTTTAAGTCAATTAATTCCTGATCCCTACCAACAAATCTAGGGATATTACTATTAGATAAATTGTGAGGATGTTGTTTAACCTGTTCCTGAACAGGCGGCTGCAGTCAGATTTTATTGATGTTTATAGTTTCTGCTTGATAAACTTCACGAATCTCACCCTGATTCTGTAAATTTTGACCTCCCGAATTAGCCTGGTTCATACTACTATTATCCTGAATTTTCAAGGATTGAATTTCTGTTGCTAAACCCTTGACTTTTTCGGCGAAATCTGCTTCATCATTCATGGCAACCTTTAAATAATCTGCTACTTTTTCTAGATCAGTTTTTGACCCTTTTTCAGCAGCTTGTAAAGCTTTTTCAGCCTTAGGATTAGCTTTAAGTTTATTCCAGATGATTTGCCGCAAAGTATTAATTTTTTCTAGAGCAGCTTCGGTAAATTTTTCTACAGTAGTCTGAAATACCAAAGCAACAATTGTCGCCACTGTTATCGGTTCCATAGATAAAATCGGGGTGATGAGGGTTAACTTATTTATCTGGTTTTTGGGGGGTTAAGTTGCCAACAATTAAACAACTCTTACCCCCATCATAGAACTTGTAATTTCATTTAGGCGGGTACTTCAATTTTACCCTGTCCGGCTAATCCAAAAGCGGCATGAACCACTTGTAGGGCCCTGACTCCATCTTCCTGATTCACCACACAACTGATTTTTATATCAGAAGTAGCAATCATCAAAATATTAATTTTCTCCTTTGCTAAAGCTTCAAAAAAGCGTGCTGCTACCCCCGGTTGTCCTTCCATTCCTGAACCAACAATGCTCACTTTGGCCACATCATTATTAACCACCACTTCCTGTAAACCCAAACTTTCCGATAGTTCTAAGAGGATTTTTTGGGCTAAATTAGCATCAGCTTGGGGCAAAGTAAAAGCGATATCCCGTCGGGGAATACCATCGACAATGCGACAGCGTTGGGATTGAATAATCATATCAACACTGACATTTTTTGCCGCTAAAACCGAGAAAATTCTCGCCGCCATCCCCGGGCGATCGGGGACGTTACGAATGGCCATTTGTGCCTGATTATTATCTAGGGCCACTCCCCTGACTGGGACTAAATTTTTAGGGATTTCGCGATTAGCAACTTTAGCAGAATACTCCACTTGAAAAGCATCACAAAGGACTTTAATTGCTTTTTCTCCGTCCGCTTCATCGATGACACAACTGACTTTTACTTCAGAAGTGGAGATCATTTCGATATTAATTGCCGCTGCGGCCAAAGTGCTAAATATTTGGGCAGCAATTCCCGGTCGGCCGATCATACCCGCGCCGGTAATGGCGATTTTAGCGGCCCCGGATTCGATAATCACTTCCGCTTCCTCTGTATTAGTCGGATGGGAACGTAAAACCGGTGCGATCGCTTCGGCCACGGATTGGGCTTTTTTCAAGGCATTTCCCATCACCGTAAAGGCGATATCGTTGCTGTCCCCCTCGTGAATCGATTGAATAATTAAATCCACGTCCACCTGTTGATGAGCGATTTCCCCGAATAAACGGGCAGCGATACCGGGACGGTCAGGAACCCGTAAAAGGGAGATTTTCGCCTGATTGCCCTCAAATTCCACCGCATCCACTGCTTTTGTCAATTCCAATCCTTGCAGGGTGCGCGGTTTCGGTGCCGGGGATGTCACCCAAGTACCCGGATCCTCTGTCCAACTGGAGCGGACAACCAAGGGAACCCCGAAGTTTTTAGCGATTTCCACCGCTCGCGGGTGGAGAACTTTCGCCCCTAAACTGGCTAATTCGAGCATCTCATCGCAGGTGATTTGGTCTAAAAGACGCGCTTCGGGGACTAAACGGGGGTCAGTGGTGAGAATACCGGGTACATCGGTGTAAATTTCGCAAAAATCGGCTTTTAAGGCGGCTGCTAGGGCCACGGCCGAGGTATCGGAACCACCGCGCCCTAGGGTGGTAATCTCTAGTTGATCACTATCGCTGACACCTTGAAAACCGGCGACCACAACTACTTTACCTTCCGATAGATGACGGGAAAGGCGATCGGTTTTAATTTCTAAGATGCGGGCGCGACTATGTTCGGATTCCGTGACAATTCCCACTTGAGCGCCGGTTAGGGAGATGGCCGGTTGTCCGATTTCCTCTAGGGCCATACTCATCAAGGCGATTGTTACCTGTTCCCCCGTGGATAATAACATATCCATCTCCCGGCGCGAGGGTTCGGCGGCGATTTGTTTGGCTAAATTGACCAATCCATCGGTGGTTTTACCCATGGCAGAAACGACCACCACCACGGTATTTCCTGCTATTACCGTATTTTTGACCCGTTGAGCGACCGATTGAATGCGTTCCACGGAACCTACCGATGTACCACCGTATTTTTGGACAATTACAGCCATAGTTGTCAGCGCTAGAGACTTTCTATCTTTGTTCAATCTCCAACTTATCAAAATTCCTTAACGATAAGTGGTTTTGGTTAACATTCCTTATGTTTTATCAAATGCCGACTATCTGAATTAATCCTTAAGACTGCACCGGAGAAGGGAGCGCCGGAGCTAGGTTGAGGCAGTCCGAGCATTTGTACTAAAATGTCAATAGGCAGTTTAAATACAGTACATTTATGCTATTAATAATATTTTGGCTCTCTTAGGTTTGGTGGGTATTATGAAAGATATTTTAATGTTAGATACAGTAATAATTATCAATTCTGATCCCCCCGCCTATCGGCACCCCCCTTATCAAGGGGGGCAGGGGGGATCGAATCTTTAAGGGCAGCAAATAAATAATTAGCTAAAGTTACTCCATCTACTCCTAATTCTGTCCTTTCTTTGGCTGCTAAAATGCCAGCTTGAGCGTGTAAATAAGCCGCTAATGCGGTTGCTTCCGGGGCATTATCCGGCATTTGGGTTAAGAATCCGCCGATTAATCCCGTTAAGACATCACCACTACCACCTCGCGCTAAAGCGGAGGTACTTTCGGGGATTATATACATTTTACCTTCCGGGGAGGCGATTATAGTTCTGGCTCCTTTTAATAAGACAATTGCACCACTTTGTTGAGATGCTTCTTGAGTGATATTAATCCTATCTTGAGAACCTGATAAGTTAGGAAATAAGCGTTTAAATTCTCCCCAATGAGGCGTTAAAATTGTCTTATTCTGACGAGATGATAATTTTTTTATACCCAGTTGAGCCAAAATATTTAAAGCATCGGCATCGAGTATAATCGGTTTATCACTATCTAAAACCTGTTCGATAATAGCAGGATTTTCTGTGGTTAATCCAGGACCACAGGCGAGGACATGATAATTATTTAATTCTAGGGGAAGTTCGGCAATAGCTCCCGTGGCAGTTTCGGGACAATCGATAATTAATGCTTCTGGTAAATGACTAATTAATAAAGATTTAAGGGCAGCAGGAACAGCAATAGAAAGCATTCCCACACCACTACCTCGCGCTCCTAATCCGGCGAGAATTGCCCCCCCCGCATAACGACGAGAACCACAGATAATTAATAAATGTCCCTGCTGATATTTATGGGTAAGGAGAGGACGGGGTAAAGGTAAATAAGGGCGAATTAGATCGGGATTAACCCTCAGAATTGGCGGTGAATCTTGTAGAATTGTTTCTAGGTCAAGGGGACTAATTCCTATGTCAATTAACTCCACTTTACCTAGATAAGGTAAGGCCAAATCTTGTAAAAAAGCTCGCTTCCAGAGTCCCAAACAAAAGGTATGAGTGGCTTTAATTGCCGTGCCTAAAACCTCTCCGGTGTCGGTGTGAATTCCCGAAGCAATATCGATACTAATTATCGGTTTTTGCCAACTATTAATTTTATCGACTAATTCGGCAATATCTCCCAATAAAGTCCTTTCTAAACCAAAACCGAAAAGACCATCGATAATTAACTGACAATCCTCTAAAGATTCTAAAGTTTCCTGAAAAATTAAGCCTAAATGCTTGACATAATTAGCCTGTTGTGCTGTTAAATCCTTGAGTTTGGCGATCGGACAAAAAAGAGATACTTGATAACCAGCGAGATGTAATTCCCTAGCAATCACGAGAGCGTCGCCGCCATTGTGACCAGGGCCAACGATAACACCGATTTTGGGAAAATTAGCCAAAGAATAGGACTTTTTAAGCTGTTGTGCCGTTAACAGGGCTGCCTTTTCCATCAAAGCGGCCACAGGCATACCAGAGGCAAAAATTGCCCCTTCAATGCGACGCATCTGCTCGCTATTAACCACGTTGGACCGATAATTGTAGCTCATTCGAGGGATAAATTGCCTGTTAACAGGTCTAGATCACTTTTTTTCGGATTACGTTCACCTGATTATCGATTACAAGCCTGACATCGCTTTATCCAAGTTAATTGCTAACCTTAAAACAGTTAGTAAGCTGTCAAGCATTTAAATTGCTTGTTGAGACGGGGCAAGAGGCAAGAGGCAATAGTAAAGGAATTGGGGGAAATTCAGCTAATCTAAGGATAGGCGGTTAAGATGCGTCTTAGCTTAGTCGCTTAATTAGGGTTTGCGGCAAAAAGTTTTTCGTGGGGGCCGGGTGTGGGGTGTGGGGTGTAGGGTTTTACCCATTTTCAGACGGTCAATTACCTAATTTTCAGGGAAAAAGTCCCAGAATTTTCGCCCCGATCACTCTCAGCTGGCACTTTTTGAGGACAAAAAAGTCTAAAAGTCTTATCCAACAAGGTTTTTAGATTTATTCAGCCAACCCTAATTACTAAATTATTTTATCATAAAAAGAAATCCTCTCTCAGGTAAGAGCGGTAGTATGGCTTACTCGACACAGCAGTTAATTGAAATCCTCGAGCGAGAAATGCACGCCACTTGCAAAGGGGAACGTCTGTTACTCTCCCCGGCGGAGCGCATTGATAATCCGGTGATTGCCAAGGCGATCAATCTAGAAAAGGCGGGCAAAGTCTTCGCCTATCAGGATTTTCGCCGTCAAGTTCACGATTATCAACAACAATATCAGGTTTCGGGCATTATCTGGCGTGTTTGTCAATGGGGCGATCGCACTCTCCGTTATCCCGAAATTCATAATCAATTAGTTGCCGTGGAGGGTGACAAGGAAATTCTCATGGCTGCCAAAGCCTCGGTTTTAGAGTTTTGGAACAGTATCACCCCTAATATGAATTTTTGGTGGGCGCTTAACTCCCGTCGTCCCATTTCTGCCGATTCTCTAGCCGAATTAGTCGCCCAGTCCGAATGGGCGGAATTAGACGTGGCGCGCACAGAATTATATCTCGGTCTCTGTTGGGGTAATCCTTTAGAACACCAGTATCAATGGGCGCAACCCTTTTCCGGTTGTCATCGCATTATCGCCGCCGTCGATGAACCTAGTTCGATTAAGGTCTGAGGGCGATTGATGTCTTGGGGTGTGGGGGTGTGGGGTGTGGGGTGTGGGGTGTGGGGTGTAGGGTGTGGGGTGTAGGGTGTGGGGTGTGGGGAGAATAAAGCTGCCTTCTGCCTTCTGCCTTCTGCCTTCTGCCTTCTGCCTTCTGCCTTCTGCCTTCTGCCTCCTATTGTAAAGTTTTGTTAATTTTTCTGGGATTAGGGCGTTTTGTAAAAATAGATACAGAATTGTATGTTATATATATTAGTGGGTGATTAAAAAAGTTCGAAACACTATTTGCAGCTCGGAGGAAATGATTATGTCCACAGAACAACAAGCTCGCGCCTTAATGATGCGTCACCACCACGCCGTCAAAAATCGTCAACAATCGATGTTAGGGAGAAGTGCTTCTGAAATCGGCATTGACAATGACAATGGCTACGGAGAAACCGTTCAACGTCGCTTCTCGGCCGACTTCTCTTCACAAACTTACGATCGCTCTGGTGCTACTCTGAGTTAGGGTCTGAGATTTCGCCAAAGTATCAGCTTTCAATCTTAGAATTAAGTGAACAATCAGCCCACACAAACCGAGATCGGAAGGTGTGGGCTTTCGGTTTTTAGAGATAGGGGTCAGTCCTGGGCCGATTACGGGGTTTCATCGGGATTTATGCCTAATTGCCGTAATTGCGCCGCTAAACGTTCCGCACGTTGACGTTCGCTTTCAGCCTGTTGATAGGCTGCCTGGGCGCGTTGACGTTCGATTTCAGCGTTCTGACGTTCGATTTCGGCTAATTCCGCGGGTAGAAGGATTAAATTGCCGTCTAGGTCATAAAAACGTAGCCAAGGGGCTTCTTCTCGCTGGATGCTGCCCATCCAGACTCCTAACCATAATCCCAAACGTTGACACCATAACCAACCGCAGTGGTCGGGAATAATTTCTTGATAGCATTGATTTTGGTCTAAAGCCCAACCTTGCAGGGAAGTGGCATCAAAGGGATTATAAACGAAGTATTGGGAACAGCGAAAAGTCCGCTCATACAGGTCTTTTTTGGTAGTTAAATCGATTTTTGCGGTGCTTTCTGACATTAATTCCACGATCACATCGGGATAACGTCCGTTTTCGTTCCAAACCACCCATCCTTGTCGTTTATAACTACCATCGATATCGAGGACAACGAAAAAATCGGGGCCACGAAAATCTTGATTAAAAACCCGCTCACGGCTAAAGTAAATAAACATATTACCGCCAACGAAAAAGTCTTCTCGATCCTGATAGGCTTGTTCGATAGAATCGATTAAGACATTCATAGCCTTGCGGTGACGGTGCGTTTCCAAAGGTTCTCCATCATCAAAAATCAAGTCTTCTGGGGGAATGGGTGGTTCTTGCCAATCGATAACTGGAGGAGTGAGGGGTTGAGTCATCGGGGTTACGTCCGGGATAGAGATGGTTTTATTTTATTTGCAAGACGAGGCGATATTTAGGTTGTCCGGTTCGCAATTTTTCCATGGCTTCATTCACCTGGGAGATAGGATAGGTTTCTGTCACCGGTTCAATGCCATGGCGAGAGGCAAATTCGATCATTTTATTGATGGTACTGGGACTACCCAAAGGACTGCCAGAAATCGATTTTTGACCCATAATCAAGGGAAAAGCATAGGTATTCATGGGTTCAAGAACAGCCCCAACAATATGCAGACGACCTTTGGGACGTAAACAGGCGATATAAAGACCCCAATCGAGATTAACGTTAACGGTAGAGATGATGAAATCAAAGTAATTTTGTACCGATTGCAAAGCTTCGGGGTCTCTGGAATTGATAAAATGAGTCGCGCCTAATTCTTTTGCTTCTGTTTCTTTGTCGGGACTACTGGAAAAAGCGGTTACTTCGCAGCCCCAAGCTTTGAGGAATTTTAAGGCTATATGGCCCAATCCACCAATACCAATGACACCAACTCGCGCCGTGGGTTTAATATCAAATTGGACAATGGGATTAAAGACGGTTATACCACCACAAAAAAGCGGGCCAGCTTTGGCCGCATCTAACTGGTTCCCCAGGGGAACTAACCAACTATGATGGGCCCGGACTTTTTCAGCAAAACCGCCATGGCGACCGACGATAGTTCCTTCGGCAGTAGCACAAAGGTTTTGATCCCCTGACATACAAGTTTCACAGGTCGAACAGGAACGGGAAAACCAACCAAGACCGACTCTTTGCCCTATCTTTAATTCTTTGACTTTAGCACCGAGAGCGGCGATCGTACCGACCACTTCATGACCGGGGACAAAGGGATAGGTGGTCAGTCCCCAATCGTTATCGAGCATACTTAGGTCACTGTGGCAGATGCCGCAATATTCCACCGCGATTTCCACATCTTCATCCCCTAATATACCCGGATCGTAGTCAAAAGGCTCTAGTTTTCCCCCTTTTTCTCGGGCAGCATAGGCTCTAATCATGATTAAGTCCTCTAGAATGGGTTTATTGGTTATCTTATCCTAAATTGCTCTGATACTAAATCCAGTTATTAAAAACTGATTATCTATTCTCTCTTTTGCCTTTTGCCTTTTGCCTCTTGCCTTTTGCCTGTCCTGATATGTAGCCTATACTCAAAGGATTTAGTATGATTATGGCTTGTCCTCAATCCTGTTTAAAAGGTATAGAAGAGTGGGGAGAAGGGGGCGGGTTTTTAAAGTTGCATTGGCAGTTAATCATAGTATTAAAAACGGATTTGATCCTACTAGCGATCGCCAAATAGTCCCAAGCGTGATTTTTTGATGCTACAAAGAATAGGCAGCAGAGGCATCAGCAAAATTACTGGTTTTAGGTTACTCTTGATATATGGTCCAACAAACCGATCTGGGCAGGCTTGCGGACTTTACCAACAAGTTTTGTTAGCCTCGGAGGAAAACTACCAGCTTTCAACCGGGGCAAGATTAGACGAGGTAAAAAGCCCGTTTCTAATTGGGGGATAATTTTTGTAAACGATTGTATCCTATTAACTAAGTACCTAGGCAAAATTAATTACATACTCGCCTCCAAAATTGTCCAGCACTTTTTTAACGTAAGCGAGGAGGCTCTTTCGGTCTTTATAGGCGCTAAATTCAATCCATTCATATTTTAAAAATCTCCATAATATTTC
>NZ_JAPZQJ010000564.1:0-15649 GCF_027530405.1 Microcystis sp. LE19-41.2A
GCTTTTGTTTTCAGGTGTGCCATGACTATTATAGCAAAGGGATTGCTACTTGCTTCCAATTAGTCACTGATAACTGATAACTGATAACTGATAACTGAATAGAGTTTGTCAGCAAAACGTTTTTTTGTCCTTGCTGAAGCGGTAATCCGTTTGAGTTCTTTTTCTAGGGATTCGGGAATTTTTGTCCAATCAATCAATTGGTGAACTTCAGGAAAAAAGAAATGTAAAAACGCTTCAAAATACTCGCTTAATGCTTCTTTCCAGGGTTCATCATAATTGGCTGTTGTTTGGTTCATTTGAGTTGTCCGCTTACTCTTAGGGGTGAAGCGCGATAGCGTAACGCACCGATTTAATAATAGAGGTGGTGGTGGTAATCTGGGGATTTTGTGGTAAAAAAGCGGTGATTTGTTCGATTCCGTCTTCGTTGGGAGAGAGAATAACCGTGGCGACTTCTGGAATTACCCCAGCTTGGAGACTTTGATAATCGCTAACACCAGCATCGAGGAAAACTAAGGTAGCGGTTAAACGCTGATTTCTCGCACTATCCACCCGATTAGCTTGACTCAAGCCATCAGATTGAGCGAAATTGAACAAAACATCGTCAACAGCAGGAAAGCCCGGCAAAAGGGTAGCAGTCATGACATTAACCGCAAAGGATGACTTCGACTATTTTATGCAAAGAATCCCGAATTTTTCAAGGGGGATATAACAAAAATTAACATTGATTACAAGAAACCGGGTTTCTCAAAGGAACAAGAAAACGGGTTTTCTAAATAGTTTCTCGCAGAAACCCGTTTTCTAAAATCACAACTTAATCTAATTCATTTGCCGTTTGCAAAACCTCCTCATAAAGTTGACGACTGATGCGAAAATTTGCTTGGAGTATTAGAGCATCGATTATGGGTTGAACCTTAGCAATCAATCCTCTATTTTTAGCGATTAAAAGAACTCCTAGAACCCCCGTAATTGACAGCCCCAAACGCACAGCCTCCCTCCGTCCAAGACGCTCATCAATTAACAATTCATCTGCTTTTAATTCTAAGGCAAGAGCGATTGCTTCTGCTTCGCCAAGATCTAAATTATATTCATTCCTCAAACAAGCCACAAGTTCCAAATTAGCGGCTTGTTTAACCTGTATCCAGTTCAGAGAAATTATCGCTTTAATGCGGATATCTTCCTCAGTTAAATTGGCTAATTCATTGGCAACTGCTTGGGGAATAACAACATTAGTATAAATATCTTTTAAGATTGACAGATAACCAACAAGAGCAAGACTGCTGAGAGGAGAAGTATCGCTAATAATAATCATAGCCAACCTTTCTCTTTTAAATGCTTAATATCTTGCTGAAACTCAGCAACATCATAGTGAATACAAATTCCTCGTTCAGAAAGCATCCGTTGAAACTTTATTTGATTAATACCTAATAACTCACTTGCTTTTCCTAAGCTAATCTTATCTTGTTGGAATAACATAACAACAATTTCCTTCAACAGTTCATCCTCTGATAAACCACTTGCTTTAATCACTTCTTGGGAAATAACTAGAGTCATATTTTCTCCGTATTTTGATAAGAATTATACAAATGCTATCCTAGGTTTTGCGGTCTGTCAATTCCCTTTGGCAGACCTCACTTCTAACTGTTAACTGTTAACTGAAATTCCCTCTCCGAAGCAATCTTACCCCTTGTCATGGCGAAGATGCGAGCGCTAACGTCAAACCTAGGCAGTTAAAGTATTTAACCAATTGATTAAATCTTCAACCGTAGAGAAATCGAATAAAGCTTCTCCTAATACTTCAACATCATCAATACTTAACTGCATGATTTTAGTTTCCAATGAAGGATTAATCTCCCCTAACTTGCGTTTAAGTTGACGAAGAATCAATGTCTTTTCCCGTTCAATACCTTGTTCGATACCTTGTTCAATACCTTGTTCGATACCTTGTTCAATACCTTGACGCATCCAACTGGTGGTAATTTGCATAACTCCCTCCTGTACGGGTTGACTAAATGTGCTAATCTCTTCTTGAAATTGTCTCTCTTCCACTGGATTTAGATTGAGATATGTATCAATAAATCCAGAAATTAATTGCATTTTTGCAGGATTTAACTTTAAAGTAATTAACAAGCGCAGACATTCCGCTTTTACCTTGGCTCGCTCTTTCTCGGCAATGTTCATCTTCGCCATCAAAGCTGAAGCAACCGGATTCGGTTGATTAAGAAAATCTCGCCAATTTAATCGATTTAACTGCACTACTTGATAGTTAAATTCTAACACCTTAAAATCGGGAAAATCGACTACATATTGACTAATCGCTTCTCTTTTTGGCTTTGAATAAGAAAAAATTACAATCGGATAAATCGGTAAGACAAATTTCTCATGAAAGCGAGCAAAATAAGTAAACATTCGCCGATTAAACCACTGGCGGGAACTTTCCTGCGCCTCCACATGAATCAGAAAAAAAGATTCTTTTCCTCGAAACTTAACTTGTGCGACTAAATCGCTTTCATACCTTTCTCCTTCGGTGACATCGGTAAATACTTCTTTGTCTAAAAAAGTAATCGAGTCCCTATCTAAATAATCGATCAATTGAGGGAAAAACAACTCAATAAATTCGATAAAAAAGGTAGAGATTAACTCCTTAAATAAGCGATCATGGTCAATATTATTAGTCATGTAATATCATCTTAACTAATCTGAGTGATGAATGACTACTCTTCTGTATTGTATTCTGAAAAGTCGGTTTTGGCAACGGATTGTTATGACCTTACCCCCTTAACTTACGAGGAGAGGGGGATACTTTCCGTGTTAACCTTTCTCCAGAAGTTCAGAAAACGGGTTTCTCCGAGAAACCCGTTTTCTGTGGTTCTCAATTACTCCCTGATAATGACAATTTTAGCGGGTTGTTGCGAAGATGCGATCGCTAACGTCAAAGCTAGGCAGTTAAAGTATTTAACCAATTGATTAAATCTTCAACCGTAGAGAAATCGAATAAAGCTTCTCCTAATACTTCTACATCATCAATACTTAACTCCATAATTTTAGTTTCCAATGAAGGATTAATCTCCCCTAACTTGCGTTTAATTTGACGAAGAATCAATGTCTTTTCCCGTTCAATACCTTGTTCAATACCTTGTTCGATACCTTGTTCGATACCGCGTTCGATACCTTGTTCGATACCTTGTTCAATACCTTGTTCGATACCTTGTTCAATACCTTGTTCAATACCTAGTTCAATACCTTGACGCATCCAACTGGTGGTAATTTGCATAACTCCCTCGAAATTACAAGCATTATAAAGTATTTAACCAATTGATTAAATCTTCAACCGTAGAGAAATCGAATAAAGCTTCTCCTAATGCTTCTACATCATCAATACTTAACTCCATAATTTTAGTTTCCAATGAAGGATTAATCTCCCCTAACTTTCGTTTAAGTTGACGAAGAATCAATGTCTTTTCGCGTTCAATACCTTGTTCGATACCTTGTTCAATACCTTGTTCGATACCGCGTTCAATACCTTGTTCAATACCTTGTTCGATACCGCGTTCAATACCGCGTTCAATACCTTGTTCGATACCGCGTTCGATACCTAGTTCGATACCTTGTTCAATACCTAGTTCGATACCTTGACGCATCCAACTGGTGGTAATTTGCATAACTCCCTCCTGTACGGGTTGACTAAATGTGCTAATCTCTTGTTGAAATTGTATCTCTTCGACCGGATTTAGATTGAGATAAGTATCAATAAATCCAGAAATTAATTGCATTTTTGCAGGATTTAACTTTAAAGTAATTAACAAGCGCAGACATTCCGCCTTAACTTTTGCTCGCTCTTTCTCGGCAATGTTCATCTTGGCCATCAAAGCTGAAGCAACCGGATTCGGTTGATTGAGAAAATCTCGCCAATTTAATCGATTTAACTGCACTACTTGATAGTTAAATTCTAACACCTTAAAATCGGGAAAATCGACTACATATTGACTAATCGCTGCTCTTTTTGGCTTTGAATAAGAAAAAATTACAATCGGATAAATCGGTAAGACAAATTTCTCATGAAAGCGAGCAAAATAAGTAAACATTCGCCGGTTAAACCACTTTCGGGAACTTTCCTGCGCCTCCAGATGAATCAGAAAAAACGATTCTTTTCCGCGAAACTTAACCTGTGCGACTAAATCGCTTTCATGTCTTTCTCCTTCCGTGACATCGGTAAATACTTCTTTGTCTAAAAAAGTAATCGAGTCCCTATCTAAATAATCTATCAATTGAGGAAAAAATAACTCAATAAATTCGATAAAAAAGGTGGAGATTAACTCCTTAAATAAGCGATCGTGGTCAATATTATTAGTCATGTAATATCATCTTAACTAATCTGAGTGATGAATGACTACTCTTCTCTATTGTATTCTGAAAAGTCGGTTTTGGCAACGGATTGTTATGATCTCACCCCCTTAACCTACGAGGAGAGGGGGATGCTTCCCGCAAAAAAAACTACAGAAAACGGGTTTCTTGAAGAAACCCGTTTTCTCGAGAAAAAAAACTGGAGCGAGCGCTTTTCGCCACCCCAGTGCTGTCACGGAATTCAATTCTGTATCTAAATTAACACATTATTGGTAGCAAGCATGATTAAGGAAATTGGAAATTTTTCCCAAAGGGGTTTCCAAAGGCTGTAACCTTTACTGACATGGGATTTCAGTCCTGATAAGTCCAAAGTTTTGGGAGTCTATCCTCGAAAATTAAACTTCGGCGCTGAGATGTTCCCCCAGATGAACGGTTTTCACCCATTTTAAACGTTTAGGACGCAAAGCCATCCGCAGGCTGACACTGGGAATAATAATAAACCAGTGCATCATATAAATCATGCCGCGAATGGTTTGAGCAAGGATGTCCAAACCAAGAGCGAAAGTGAATTTTTTACCCGTATTAACTCGGATTAATCCTGTCACCATCCCCCAGAGAGAAAGGGAAAGAGCCAAACCAGTTAAAGGAGTTAAAATCGGAGCTTGATGCTGGGTAATAGTGATTAAAAGATCGGGAATAGCGGCCGCAGGTAAGATATATTGAACGATCAAAAAAGCAATTAAATCAAACTTTTTCGGCCAAGGCATGGGAGACTTTAAAATCGCTTTCCAATAGTCGAGATAACGCTGAAAACCACCTTCGGCCCAACGATTGCGCTGATGCCATAAAGCGATCGCAGTTGTCACCCCTTCTTCCGCTACTGCGGGAAAATTTAAGATATTAATTTTCCAATTATCGATATGGAGACGAATAGTTAAATCAAGATCGTCGGTGATCGTTTGTTCATTCCAACCCCCGCAACGATTTAAGGCACTACGTCGGACAAATTGACCATTTCCGCGCAATTCTCCGATCCCTCCCACTGCGATCCGTTGCTGTTGGAAACAACTATCAAAGATCATTTCTACCGCTTGTCCCTTTGTCCAGAAGTTTTCGGCGGCATTGGCGATCGCTTTTCGCACCTGTACCGCACCTACTTCTCGATCGTCGAACATTGGGACGACATGACGCAGTAAATCGGCGGATAATCCCGCATCGGCATCGAATACGCCGATAATTTCCCCGTTAGTCAGGGATAAAACCTGATTCAAGGCGCCGGATTTGCCACCTCCGGCATTAGCAGGACGATGGAGAATTTGTAATTGGGGATATTCTAAAGCAAGGCGATCGAGAATTGCACCGGTGTTATCGGTACTATAGTCATCGACGATCCAAACTTCTAACTTATCTTGGGGATAGTCTAGATGACAGAGATAATTAACCAGTTTCGTGATTACGGTTTCTTCATTTTTGGCCGCTACTAAGAGGGACACCCTAGGTACAGAGGCTAAATCCTTATCCAGTAAGGGAATTGGCGGCGTTTCTGGTTTGGTGAACAGCAGCCGCAAAGCTTGCCCCGATAGTACCATAGTTAAGGCGATAATTGCCCAATAACCCCAACTAAGCCAATGAAGTCCGATAATTATTGTCCAGATCGCCATGAGGCTAAAAGCCGCTTTCTGTCTGCGTCCCGATCGGCCTTGAAAAATTTCGCTCCTAAATTCGTCCTCCTCATCTTCGGGATCGGACCAGTCAGATAGGAGGGAACCAATCGGGTCTAATTCTTCGTTATCATCCTCTCGCGACCAATAATTTTCTGCCATAATCGACTCAGGTTAAGTAACTGTTCCAGTAGACGCTTGTTTCTTGCTTTATTTTACCGAAAATTGTTAAAATTTTTAACAGAATCTTAAGTTTTTTCGGGAAAGAAACCCTAGTTTTTCAGGCTATTGGTTTTTTTTGCCCGATAAATGCGCTTTTTCGGCTAAGATTGCTCTGTTTACATTCGTTGAGAAAATTTAACATTTATCCCCTATGTCAAACCTGCTCCTCTGTGTCGGACTGATTTGTGGCTCAATTATTTGGGTGGAGATCGTGCGTGATAGCTATCATGCTCTGGCCCACCATTGGCAGCCCCTTTATCGTCTGCACGTCTGGCATCATCGGGTTTTTCGTCCCGATCTGTCGGTAATGAGCGAGGAAATTTATCGTCGGGCGCACTGGTACAATGATGTACCAGAGGCCTTGGTGATGTTGGCTGCCAGTGTTTTACCTGTACTACTGGCCTACTCTTGGGGGTTCGATCGCCCTTGGTTGGGTTGGTTAGGTTCCCTTTATACTTTGACTTTTCTCAGTACGGCGATCGGTCGAGGTTTAGGCATCGCCAATCTGGAGGAATTAACCGATTTAACCCATCGTCCGGGGCAATTTGAGAGTTTACCGGCTCAATGGCGCGTTAATCGTACCTACCACTGGCGACACCATTTTGATAACCAAAAGGCTTATTATTGTGGAACTTTCACCTTTATGGATAAATTGATGGGGACGGCACTTTCTCTTAAGGGTAAAACGATCGCCATTACCGGAGCGAATGGAACCTTAGGGCGATCGCTGTTAAAGTACCTACAACTGAAAGGAGCTAAGGTAATCGCGCTCACTTCCAGGGAGAATGCGATCGCTATTGAAATTAACGGCGAATCAGTACCTGTAAAAACCGTGAAATGGCAAATCGGTGAAGAAACGCAACTTGAGGACTTATTTAGGTCTGTAGATATACTGATTTTAAATCATGGCGTTAATGTCCACGGCCAAAGAACCCCAGAAGCGATCGAATTAGCCTACCAAGTGAATACTTTTTCCGTCTGGCGTTTAATGGAATTATTCTTCAAAACTGTCCGCACTAACGAGCAAATTGCCCGCAAGGAAGTCTGGGTGAATACCTCGGAAGCAGAGGTTAATCCTGCCTTTAGTCCCCTCTACGAACTCAGTAAACGAGCGATCGGTGATATGATTACCCTGCGTCGTTTAGATGCCCCCTGTGTGGTAAGAAAGCTAATTCTTGGCCCTTTTAAGAGTAATTTAAATCCTCTGGGTATTATGTCCGCCGATTGGGTGGCTAAACAGATTATCAAGGCGGTACAGAGGGATAGCCGCAATATTATTATTACTATTAATCCCTTGACTTTTATCACCTTCCCAATTAAGGAATTCTCTGTTTCTACTTACTTAAAACTATTTACTCGTTCCCCAAAAAATCGGGAAAATCCCTAACTATTTAGGGTTTGCAGCAAAAAGTTTGTTGGTGGGGACAGGGTGTGGGGTGTGGGGTGTGGGGTGTAGGGTTTTACCCATTTTCAGGGGGTTAATTACCTAATTTTCAGGGAAAAAGTCCAGGGATTTTCCCCCCGATCACTCCCATATCTGGTACTTTTTGATTGACAAAAGGTCTAAAAGTGTTACCCAACAAGGTTTTCAGATTTATTCAGCAAACCCTAACTATTTATCCTTAATCGGGGATCAGGACTATTTTTCCGCGCACTCTTTCCGATTCACTATAATTATGAGCTTCTACCACCTGGGAAAAAGTATAGGTGCGATCGATTCTAACAGTTAATTTTCCCGATTCGATCGCTTCTTTGAGAAATTGCCAGTCAGACGCTTGTGCTTGAGCAAAAAATATCAGTTTCCCTTTTTGGGGCAACCAAGCACCGAGATAATTTAGGAAGATAATTCCGGGATTTGGGAGGGTGGTTATATAGGTGCCTTGGGGTTTTAAAAGCTGACGACAGTGCCAAAAAGAAGACTTAGCCACAGCATCGAAGATTATATCATATTTCTGCTCAGTTTTTCTCCAATCTTCTTGGGTATAATCGATAACTTTATCTGCTCCTAAAGAGGTGACATAATCGATATTTTTACTACTACAAACTCCATCTACTTCTGCGGAGAAAATTTTCCCTATCTGTACGGCAAAGCTACCCACTCCTCCCGATGCACCATTAACTAAAATCCGATTTCCTGCTTGAATATTGCCAAAATCTCGCAAGACTTGCAAAGCGGTAGAAGCAGCTAAAGGAGTGGCGGCAGCTTCAATAAAACTCTGATTATGCGGTTTTTTAACTAACAGGGAAGCGGGAATAATTGCATATTCAGCATAGGTTCTACCGGGTAATTGATTGAGAAAACCAAAAACCTCATCTCCGCTCTGGAATTGTTCCACCTGACTACCTTTTTCAACGATAATTCCCCCATAATCAAAACCTAATTGCAGGGGAAATTTATTACCTGTGGCTATTTTGAGCATTCCCCGACGAATCTTCCAATCAATCGGATTAATTCCCGCTGCCATAATCTTAATTAAGACTTCCTTAGCTTGGGGAATTGGCTTTTCTATGTCTATGTATTGGAGAACATTACTATCGCCATAGCGATTAATGATAATAGCTTTCATAATTAAGAAAAAAGTTGATAAAATAGTAGAGGAGCAAAAGTAATGACCAAGAGAACCAAAATCCAAACTCGTCCCGCTAAAAGATTATAATCTTGCCCTAATCTTGACCAAGAGTGACCGGCGATAAAATGGCCGAACAGAAACTCAAAACCCACTGTTAATAGTAACCAAATTAAACCGATGGTAATTGCTTGACCGGAGGATTCTAGACCCAAAAAATAGACAAGAGCGCCAATATAAAGACTAAAAAAGAGGATTCCTGTCAGGGTAGAAATTTGATGGGCGCGCAGTTCATCGAGATGTTTTCCGTAGGTGGTTTCTCGGAGGATACCGTTACTAACTCCTATTACGATCATCGGTAGCCATGCGACAATGTAGCGACTAATCATAAGTTGTTGGTTTAGAACTCGCTCTAATTGGATTATAGCTATATTTGGCTGATAACTTGAGATATTTTCGTAAAAATTAATATTGTTACTTGCCTAAATTTTCAGCCAGATAATCAACTAGCTTTTTCACTGTTGTAAATTCTTGGCATTTTTCTTCTGAAAGTTCAAGATCGAATTCTTCTTCTAAAGCCATGATTAATTCAATCGTATCAAATTTATCTCCTCCCCAATTTGAGACTAATAAACCATTACTACAAGAACTATAAGAACTATAAAAGCTATAAGAACTATAACTACTGAGGGTTTCCTTAGATTTTAAATAAAATAGTTCATCATCAATATGTATCTCAGACTTTTCCACATCTAATTGATCACTAATTATCTCTTGAACTTTGATAAAAATTGCCAGTTTTCGTTCATTGTCTTGTGACGTTATTTTCTCGGTATCATCATTGTTTTTATCGTTAATAACAGCATTAGCTTTTTGTTCTGCTATTTTAATAGCTTTCTCTTCATTGATTCTCCTTGATTCCAATAGACTGGATTGACTGAAAAATAACTGATATCTCATAACTTCAATTCTAGAATTAATTAAGTTTCGTATTATATGAAATTCTACTTTATGACCACTTTCCTTGTAAATTCTTGTGGCTAAATCCCAAACAATCTGATCGCGGTTTGCTTCTAGCTGGTTTAATTTTTCTTCACTCAGAGATACCATATCATCCAAATACTGATTGATCATCATTGCCAGAATTTGCATCTCATAATTTTTGCTATCTTCATTCATTCGACTAGATCCTCTGCTGCAAAAAATCTCAACCATATTGTATCTTAAGATAAATACTTTTCTAAAAAATCTAGGGGTGCATCTCACATTTGCAGAAATACCGACAATCAGCAATTATCGGTGACTCTTAGATGATTACAAATGTATCAGCATCTGGCTGTAAGCATCCCACCGAAAAGCTAATGCGCTCCGGGGTTTGGGTAGGGTTGATTCATGAATCAACCCTACCTTGAATCAACCCTACCTTGAATCAACCCTACCTTGAATCAACCCTACCTTGAATCAACCCTACCTTGAATCAACCCTACCTTGAATCAACCCTAGGGTATCGTCTCGGAGTCTCCCCAAATTGTTAATTTTTTTGGGGATTTAGCTACATCATCCGAAAAATGTCACACTAGAGGTAGGGGAGCGTCAACTATCAGTCATCAGCTTTCAGCAATTTTTGGCTATTTCCCCAGGGTATTGCTGGCAGCCGGTGGGAAAAAAGATTAACTTCAACCCTGACTTTATCTGCTATCGAGGAGGTTAATTCGATGAATAATACGGAAACACTCTCAGTCGATCGGGATACCAACAAACTCTATAATAAAATTCTCGTGGCTGTGGATTATCAAGATGTCACTCCAGAGGTATTGAATACGGCTATTCTCTTAGCGAAAACCTACGCTAGTGAGTTGCGGATTATTTATAGTCTGTCTAAACCTTTGACTCCCTACACGGAAACTTTTATTTATGGTAATCTGATCGGTTATGGTGGCGGTTATCCCCCCGATATGATCGCCTTAGAACAACAAATCACCGAAGAAATGCAAGCGGAATTACAAGCTTGGTTAAACGGTTTAGTCGATCGAGCTAAGGAGGATAATATCATAGCCCGGGCTGATTATTATATCGGTGATCCGGGCCAGAAAATTTGTCAAGTTGCCCAGCAAGAAGGGATAGATTTAATTATTGTTGGTCGTCACGGTCGATCGGGTTTATCTGAGTTAATCTTAGGTAGTGTCAGTAATTATGTAGTGCATCATGCTCCCTGTTCGGTTTTGGTGGTACACATCACTCGTTAATTAGAAAGGGTTGAAATCCATTTTTTGCTGTCCATTGAATCGCTCCATCTCTCCCGGTCCAGTAAGTCTTAATCCGGGCCTTTCTCAGTTGATTTCTGGCATTACGGGAGAGATTGTTAGTGACAGCGATCGCTGTTTGTGGTCGAATGGACTCTAACCATTGTTTATCTAGATTGCTTCCCTGCCATAATAACACTAGGGGGCTGAATTCTTGGGATAAATTAACGGGAATTTTCGGGTTGATAATCCATAGCCAAGATTGATTTTTTACCTGAAATTTAAATAAATTTTTCTCGATCAATTGTCCAGTAATTTCGCCGAGATTAAATTTTTCTAACTGGGATAAATTAATAGTTTTTTGAATCGGTATGTCCTCACTGATAGTTGAGAATTGCGCCGAATTATTGACGGTTATTGCTCTTTGTATTTGATTAATTCCCTCCTGTCGCAAAAAGGGCAAAACTGTATAACGTGCTGTTGCGGGTTCCTCCCCATTAATTAAGAGAGTATTTCCTTGATTTTGAATAATTATTACCGGTTGCGATTTGGTGGCTAAAACTGTCACCTGAGTTAAAGTTAAATGCTGATAAATAATCGGTATTAAAATTAAAGTGAGGATAAATAAACTGACTAAATGCCACCGTTGACGAAACCAGATATTAAAGCAGATTAAGGTAAGGCAAATATAAATAATTAACATCACTCCTAAAGATAATTTACCTGTGGAGTAGGTACTAAAAGGAAGCAGACTAAAAAAGGTGGTAATTTGCAGTAATAACTCTAGAGGGTAATAGAGAATACTAGCGCTGATACTGCCCAAAGGGGGATAAATTAAGCCTAAAAAGGCCGTAAAAACTCCTCCTAAACTAATCAGGGTAACTAGGGGAGTTGTGATAATATTAATGGGGATATTATAAAGAGCGATCGAGTTAAAGGTAAACATTAATAAAGGCATAGTCCAGAGACTAGCAGCTAGACTAATAGCTATAGGTTCAGCGATTAAATTAGGTAAATAGTCAATTTTATTTTTCAGCAAAGGAACGGTAATAATTAATCCCAAAGTCGCTAAAAAACTTAACTGAAATCCTAAATCCCAAATCCAGAGAGGTTGCCATAATAATAGAATTGTAGCCGCTAGTAACAGGGATCCTAAACTATTAACTTTTCGATTATAAAGCAGACCGATTAATGCCCCAATTCCCATCAAAATCGCCCGCAGCACTGAAGGTTGTAACCCAGTTAAAGTGCCGTAAATTATTAAGATAGTAAGGGCAATAATAAACTGTTGTTTGGGGGATAAATTGCGAGTAATAGTTAAAACAAATCCCAACAAAATAGCCACATGAAAGCCAGAAGCTGCTAAAATGTGAGCTAATCCAGTTTTAATAAATAAATCAGTGATTTTTGCTGGCAAATTAACCGCTTGTCGTCCGAGGGTAATCGAACTTAATAAAGTCCCTTTTTCCTGGCCTAGTCTTTGAATTTGTGCCTCAACAATGCGCTGACGAATCTGCCAAACTCCCCAATTTGGTGATTTTTTATCGATAATTATTTCCCCTTTTAAACCAGCAAAAGCACCCTGACGCGCCAGATAATTAGCAAAGTCAAAAGCATTGGGATTATTCGCACGACGGGGACGATAAAGTAATCCTTTAATTGTTATTTCTTGTCTGGGATAAACCTGATTTTCTGCTAGATTTGGTAAAGTAACGTAGAGTTTACCCGTGGATTTTTCTGTCGGTAAATTCTTGAGGCTAAATTCTTTTACTTCTAACCAAAATTGTAAATTTTCTCGGCGATTGAGACGAATTTCTGATATAATACTGCCCGTGATTTTAATAGAGTTAACCACATTATTTTTTAAAAGATGACTGATATCATTTGCGGTGGGGTAAGGAGTGCGAATTTCTAGATAAACAACGGCAAATATAGCTATTAATCCCCCCATCAGCCAAATTTTTCTAGGGGGACTTTGCCACCAAAAACGACGGATAAAAATCGTGGTTAATAGGGTAATTAGACTGATAATAACAATTCTAATTACCACTTCTTGCCATCGGTTTAACTGGGGACTAAAATCTACCAGACCTGTAGATAACAATCCCAAAATATAGGCTAAACCGAGAATAACGCTATTAGGGCGATTCATAGAAATTTTTGTCGTCAAATAATTTCAGAATTAGCGGGCATTATTTTTACCTAAGTATCAGCGAAAATCGAGATTAAAAAGTAACTTAGCATAAACACTATGGGGATCGTTAAATGTAGGTAACTTCAATAATTCCTGCTGAAAATTTTGCCATTCCTGCGTCAAAGGGTGATTATTTTTAGTTAGAGGAGGAAGATAGGTTTGCAAGAAATTAGAGACAAGTTCTTCTTGCCAACTTTGCGATCGAGGATATTCTTTAAGACTCCAATCATCTCCTAATTTAGCTGTTTTGGCTGCGTATTGTACTGCCGCTTCTAGACCACCGATTTGATCAACTAAACCAATTTTAACCGCATCTTTTCCCGTCCAGACGCGACCTTGGGCCACAGTTCTTACCTTGTCTGGGGATAATTTTCGCCCCTTGGCTACCGTCTCGATAAATAAATCATAGAACCGATTAACTGCCGCTTGATAAATTTCTAATTCTTGGGGATTTTTCGGTCTGGTAATAGTAGATAGATCGGCTAATTGTCCAGTTTTAACCGTATCCCAATCGATGCCATTATTATTAGCAATCTTCCGGATATTTAACAATAATCCAAACACACCGATCGAACCAGTAATTGTATCATTATCGGCAAAAATTCTTTGACCACCCATCGCAATCCAATAACCCCCAGAAGCTGCCACATCACCCATAGAAATAATTACTGGTTTTTTCGCATCTAAACGCTTAATTTCTCGCAGAATCACCTCGGAAGCGGTGGCACTTCCCCCCGGACTATTAATTCTCAAAACTACCGCTTTTACCTCCTCCTTCCCTTGTAATTTTCGCAATTCCTTCGCCAATTTATCCCCACCGATTTCGCCTCTATCTCCCTGACCTTCTACGATTGTCCCTTCTGCATAAACTATCGCTATTTGATCGCTACTATCTTCCTCCTCATCGAGAGAACTAGCATAATTAGCTAAAGAAATTTGCGAAAAGGAGCCAGAGTTTTCCTCCTGATTAGTTTTATTTTTTGCTTCTCCTGTCAAATCCTTTGCTAAAGCAATTACTCGATCTAAATGGGCCACTTCATCAACAAAACCCGCCTTTTTCGCTGTGGTTGCTTCCAGAATACCTTGAGTATCAGAAATAGTTTGCACCTGTTGGGGTGTTAAATTGCGACTTTTGGCCACTGTGGAACTATAATTAGACCAAATTGTATCGAGTAGGGTTTGCAGCTGCTGACGATTCTGGACACTTAAATCCTGACGCGTATAGGGTTCCACCGCACCTTTAAAAGAACCCACTTTTACCACTTGTACCCCCACACCATATTTTTCTAGTGCATCGGCAAAAAAGGTTTGTTGACTACTTAAACCATTAATTTCCATTCTCCCCACGGGATTAATAATCACCTTTTCAGCAACGGAAGCGAGATAATATTCCTTTTCCGTCCATTCCACATCGTAGGCGATAATTTTTTTACCCGATTGGCGAAATTTTGCCAAAGCTTGCCGCACTTCCGTCAGGGTAGCATAGCCATATTCACCGACAGTGCCGCGACCGTAGAGTAACAGACCGACAATACTATCATCAAGGGCGGCCTTTTCGATCGCCGCTATCACCTGTCGCAAATTTAAAGTGATCCGACTCTCACTGGTCAAACTATCGGCTAAACTTGAACTAGGGGGAGCATCGCTGATATTGGTGGCTAAGTTAAAAACTAAGACTGATTTTTCCTTAACTGAGGAGCTATCGCTAGAAATCAGGAAAGAAAGCAGTAAAAATGCTAATCCCCCCACACCTAGGGACGAAAATACCAATAATCCCAATAAAGTTCCCAAGCAACTAGCGAAAGTTTGTTTAAAAAACTGACCCATCGGTTTTCATCTACTACTAATTATCCTGTTTCCTATTGTAGGGATTCCCCGCCCAGAAACAAGTTTTTTATCTGACTGCCTGACACATCTTGGTGAATCACCGACAGGTTAAGACACGGATGCGAGAGAACCAAATTCGGTCAAAGAAATCTTGTTTAGCTGGCTTGGAAGCAAAAATTGGTTCGAGGGATGAAACCCTTATAGAGAAAGACATTCGGCGATTTTTGTCAATTGTTTTCGCTCTAGAACAAAAGTGGTCTAGATTTGTTACTTCTA
The DNA here is from genome assembly GCF_027530405.1 of Microcystis sp. LE19-41.2A. Taxonomy (NCBI): domain Bacteria; kingdom Bacillati; phylum Cyanobacteriota; class Cyanophyceae; order Chroococcales; family Microcystaceae; genus Microcystis; species Microcystis sp. LE19-41.2A. The sequence goes on from NZ_JAPZQJ010000564.1 coordinate 15,332, forward strand.
TCTTTGACATTTTTCTTGACTTGAATATTTTTTGAGAACTTTTTTAGTTTCTCACTTTTTCTACCCCAAGAGCATAAGTAGGGAGGCACAATTATTTGTAGGATGGGTTAGCGGTAGCGTAACCCATGCGGGCGTTGGGTTTCATGCTTCAACCCAACCTACGTTCATCTTATATTTAATTCCACCCACCCACTTAAGTATAAATACTTAAGTTATTTTCATTTTATATGCTACCAGTCATAAGCTGTTGACTATCTAGAGTTTGCGGCAAAAAGTTTTTCGTGGGGGCAGGGTGTGGGGTGTGGGGTGTGGGGTGTG
>NZ_JAPZQJ010000600.1:0-8285 GCF_027530405.1 Microcystis sp. LE19-41.2A
TTCAGGTGGTCAACTACCTAATTTTCAGGGAAAAAGTACCTGAATTTTCCCCCGATCCCCGCAATGGCTGGCACTTTTTGAGGGGAAAAAAGTCCAAAAGTCTTATCCAACAAGGTTTTTAGATTTATTCAGCAAACCCTATTTAATTGATTATTATTCATTCTCCTGACTACTGACTACTGGCTACTGACTCCTAACCCTAACAACAATTTTTGATTTTTACAAGAGATCTAATAATCACTGATTTTCATTGACTAATACCCGTCCGGATAGATCGTAAATCATAATATCCCATTGCCCATTTTTTGCCGCTTCAAAAGCCACTTTAGAACCATCGGCACTGATGATCGGATTGCGTACTTCCGCGAGCAGATCGGGAGCAATTTCCCTTCTCTGTTGAGTTTGTCGATCGTACAGATAAATAGCCGTTTTTCCCTGACGACTAGCAGTAAAAACGATATAACGACCATCTTCACTAATGGAAGGACTAGAAGCGATCTGATCGAGAGAATTTAGTCCGGGTAAAGGCAGTAAACGGCGATCGATGGCATCAAAAAGATAGATAGCTTGGGAACCATTGCGATCGGACGCAAAAACGAGATAGCGAGAGGCAAGATAGGGAGTTAATTCACTAGCAGCACTGTTTAAAGTTCTCCCCCCTCGATCGAAAGGAAAAGACAATAAACTGGGATAACCCGCACATCCAGTTAACAAACTAATTACAGCAACAAGACTAATAAAAAAATGACGTTTCACGGTTTGGGACTTTCAACGGGACTGCCATCGGCAATATCCAACTCGATATTCGGACCGCGATCGAGAACCTCCACATCCCATTGTCCCCGACGAGCGGACTCAAAGACAAGATAACGACCATCGGGACTAAGACGGGGATTTCGCAACCAACCGCGATAATTTTGACTCAATAACTCAGAACGATCGGTAATGCGGTCATATAAAGCGATGACGGGACGACCCTCAATAATCACCACATAAGCCAGATAACGCCCCGTTTGGCTTAAACTGGGGCTATCGGTAATTTCTTGACCCGTATATAATCCCCCTAGGGCTTGGTATTGTTTTGTCTGCAAATCATAAAGCAGCATCTGATTACTACCGCGACGATTAGACAGCAAAGCAAGCCAACGACCATCACCGCTCAGGGCGGGTTTTTCGTCATTATAGCGACTATTTAGGGTTCCTGTAGAGAAACCGGGGTTATTGAGATTACAACCGCCTATAACCCCTAAAAACAAGCAGATAAACAGTAAAAAGGGAGCTTTGGTCATCGGACCTACTCCTTAATAATCAAACCTAGTCGGATGATCATTACTCGACTCCCGTTCACTATTATCCGGTCTCTGCCAATCTTCTCGATCGCTCGTATCGCTAGGATCGATCGGTTGATAATCGACGTATTCCCCTTTAAATGGCGGATCATCCTCAATTATTGGGCGAGGACGACGTTTTTGTCCAGTGCGGGGCAATTTACTGCTCGTTTCTTCACTAGCGGGACGACGACGGGGACGGGGACTGGTTTCTTCCCAATCATCACCGCTACGGCGCTGATCATAAACATCTCGATCGCTAGTGGGGGAACTATTGCGGGGACGACGATTAGCCGTTTTGCGACCGCTAGTATCGGCCGGCCGACGGGTGCGGGTGCCGCGGGGTTCCTCGTCCTGATAACTAGAAGTGCGGGAAGAGCGGGGATCATCGTAACCGCGTAAACGGGGATTATCTTCGTAACGTTCCTCCGGTTCATAGGTGTCGAGGGGTTCTAATTCGGCCCGATATTCCCGACTCACAGGACGTTCATCCACAAAAGACGTGCCGCGGCGGGCCTGTTCCGTGGTTAAACCCCGCAATTTTACCGTCTCGAAGGCAAAAAACACCGCTGCCCCGGTCAGCAAAAATTGTCCGAATTGCAAAATCGGATCCAGTCGCCACCCTTGAAAAAGTAGAATTAAACCGCACAGTAAACCAACGGCGGCAAAAAATATATCATGATCCCTGGAAAGTTCCGGCCGCACCGAGCGCAGGAAGTATAATCCCGCTCCGGCCACTGCCAGAAAAATTCCTAAGATACTGGCCGAATTCAGCCCAAAATTGACCATCTTTATCTCCCTTCTCGGTGCTTAAATTCAAGAATCGAGTCTTTATCTATAGCCGTCAGTTTTCAGCAGCAATCTTGCTGTTTTTAACTCAAGGAGTCGATCTATATCCTGACCCCCAAGTCTAGCACTATATCTATCATCCTCGATTCTAACTTACTCGATCGAGCCTAGCTCACACAACTATTGTTGAGGAAGTGGGGAAGTGGGGAGACCACTTCGTGCGCGTTGCGGGGGGAAGTGGGGAAGTGGGGAGATTTTATCAGTGAACAGTGAACAGTAAACAGTGAACTGAAAACTCACATCTGATAACTGATAACTGATAAGGCTGAGATTTTAACAAAATCTTTAGGAATTGCCCATTGACAGGATTGACTAAATGTGATGTATGGGTTTCGGGCATTTTATTTTAACGTGATTTTTTGATCACTTTTGAGCGATCGCTATCGTTGGGAAGTTAATCGCCGAAAGTCTGAAAGGAGGGATTTTCATTGATGCACATCATGGTTAATTTGTAAAGTGCGTAATTCCTAATTTTAATAAGATCAGACAGAAATTTTTCTGTCATATCATAAAATTAACTTAACCTAGACAAGAGGGAATTAGCATAGAATGTGATTATAATTGCAGGCTAAACATATAGTCTGTTTGTATTCATAGTCCATTCAATCCATAGAAGAAGGTGTGAGGATTGACCCATGTCAAAACTATTCAAGAATTTAGTAAAGGTAACTCCTTTAGTATTAGGTGCTTCCGTAGCGGCTGCTGGCAGCGCAGTGGCTCAAACTATGCCTGGTACACCTCAACTCAAGGTTGATCCAGTAGCGCAACAACAACTCGATCGCATTCAACGCGCCCAAAATAGTCAGCAGATTAATACGGGTGTTTATCAGGGTTCCATGTCCCAGGTGACTAGCGTTAACCAACTGCGGGACGTATCTCCCACCGCTTGGGCCTACGAGGCATTAAGAAGTCTTGTGGAACGTTACGGTTGTATCGTGGGTTATCCCGACCGTACCTTCCGTGGTGATCGCGCCACCACTCGTTGGGAATTTGCCGCAGGTTTAAACGCTTGTTTAAACGTCATGGAACGTTTAATTCAAGATGGTGTCGGTGTACTCAGAGAAGATATCGATAAATTAAAACGTCTTGTTCAAGAATTTGAAACCGAACTAGCGGCTTTAGGAGCTAGAGTGGATAACCTTGAACAGCGCGTTGCTTTCTTGGAAAACAATCAATTTTCTACCACCACCAAACTCAGAGGCGAGGTCATCTTCAGTATCGCCGATAGCTGGGGTGGTCAAGCTTCCGTTACCAATACCGACGGTACGGTGACTGATGGCAGCAATCAAGATGAAACTCAAACAGTATTTAATAATCGGGTACGACTCAACTTTGAAACCAGCTTCACCGGTAAAGATTTGTTGAGAACCCGTTTACAAGCGGGTAACTTTAACAATACCTTCAACCAAAACGGACCGACGGTAACCAACATGACCCGTCTGGCATACGATGATGGCCGGGACAATGACATAACCATCGATGACTTGTTCTACCGCGCTCCCATCGGCACTCCCTTCGGTAACATCACCGTTTGGGTTGGTGCTAACCAGTTAAACCTAGATGACGTTTTCATCACTGCTAACCCCTTCCTCGCCGATAGCGGTACAGGTGCTTTATCTCGCGGTCAACGCTACAATAACATCGTTTTCCGTGGTCCTTCCGGTGTTGGTGCTGGGGTCAGATTCAACATTGGCGATGTTTTCCAAGTTACGGGAACCTACCTAGCCGAGGGTGGGACTAATGGTGCCAGCAATCCTAACCCTGGTAGCGGTTTATTTAACGGTTCCTACAGTGCGGGTGCTCAGGTTGGTTTCTCCTTCATCAAATTTGCCGATATTAACTTCGTTTACGTTTACAGTTATCAAACTGCAGCCAGTATGAGTTCTGGTTTATTCGGTAACGTCAGCAGCCCTCTCACCGAGCGTCCCTTCGGTAACGTTGGTACTACTGCTAACCGTTTCGGTCTTCAGGCGAGCGCCCAAGTTATCCCAGGAGTCTTAAATCTAGCGGGCTGGGCTGGTTACGCCGATGCTTCGGCCACGGGAGTTAATGATGCGATCGGAGACAATAACACTGGTATCTGGTCTTGGAACCTTAACCTCTCCGTTCTCGACCTCTTTGCCGAAGGTGCGGCGTTTTCTTTAGGTGGTGGTCAAGTGCCCCGTTCCGATAAAGAAAGCAGCACCTCTTACATGGTAGAAGCTCAGTATAAGTTCCCAGTCACCAAAAACATCCTGATTACCCCCGGTGCCTATGCGATCTTCAACGCTAACAACCGTAATAACGACACCATTTTTGTCGGTGTCCTCCGGACAACTTTCCGTTTCTAAGCTGAGTTGACGGACTTGGTAAATAAGAACGGTGGGATTTATAGATCTCACCGTTTTTTTGCTTTTAACTTTTCACTGGGTATAACCATTTATGAGAAGATGATCGGAGCGTCCCAAACGCTGCTATATTTACTTCGCCTATTTAGTTGCTTATCTATGCACTCTCTGTCTTTCCCCCGTCGCACTAAAATTGTGGCCACGATTGGCCCAGCCTCGCAAAATAAGGAAACATTACGTCAGATGATCAAGGCGGGGGCGACGACATTTAGATTAAACTTTTCCCATGGCGATCACGATTACCATCGTCACAGCATTAACCTGATCCGTCAGTTAGCCTTTGAACTCAATCAACCCATTGGCATCCTTCAGGATCTACAGGGGCCAAAAATTCGCTTAGGTAAATTTGCCTGTGGGTCGATTACCCTGAAACCGGGGGAACCCTTTATCCTTACTTCTAGGGATGTGGAATGTAATCAGGAAATAAGTTCCATTAGCTATCCCTCGCTGGCCCAAGAAGTCCCAGAAGGTTCGAGAATTCTCCTCGATGATGGTAAGGTCGAAATGCGGGTGGAATCAGTGGATCGTTTGAAAGGAGACCTGTCCTGTCGCGTGGTGGTTGGGGGTGTCTTATCCAGTAATAAAGGGGTAAATTTTCCCAACGTCTATCTGTCGGTGAAAGCTTTAACCGATAAGGACAAAAAAGATTTAATGTTCGGACTGCTGTGGGATGTGGATTGGATCGCCCTTAGTTTTGTGCGTAATCCCCAAGATATCCTCGAAATTAAAGAATTAATCGCCAGTGCGGGTAAATCTATCCCCGTGATCGCTAAAATTGAAAAACACGAAGCGATCGAGGAAATGGAGGAAATTTTATCCCTCTGTGATGGTGTTATGGTGGCTAGGGGGGATTTAGGAGTAGAATTACCAGCCGAAGACGTGCCAATCCTGCAAAAACGCCTGATTAATACCGCTAATCAGCTAGGCATCCCGATTATTACCGCCACTCAAATGCTTGACAGTATGGCCAGTAATCCTCGTCCCACCCGCGCCGAGGTTTCGGACGTGGCTAATGCGATTTTAGATGGCACTGATGCGGTCATGCTTTCCAATGAAACGGCTGTGGGTCATTATCCCATCGAAGCGGTGGCAACCATGGCCCGCATTGCCGAAAGGATCGAACGGGAACAGATCAATAGTGCCGCTCGCTCTAACAATAAACAATCGATTCCTAACGCTATTTCCTCGGCAGTTAGTCAAATTGCCGAACAATTGGGGGCAGCGGCAATTATTACCCTGACAAAAACCGGCTCTACTGCCCGTAACGTCTCCCGATTTCGCCCCAAAACCCCGATTTTAGCCGTTACTCCCCATCGAGAAGTGGCACAGCAGTTACAGCTAGTTTGGGGCGTAAAACCGATGTTATTGCTCGATTTACCCTCCACCAGCCAAACTTTTCAAGTGGCGATGAATCTCGCCCAGGAAAATAACCTCCTAGCGGATGGTGAGTTAGTGGTGATGACGGCGGGAACTCTGCAAGGGGTGGCCGGTTCCACGGATTTAATTAAGGTGGAAGTGGTAAAATCCCTTTTGGGTAAAGGTACGGGTATCGGCCAGGGTGTGGCTAGTGGCCGGGCGCGAGTAGCCCATAATGCCCGAGAAGTGGGTAGTTTTAGTAGTGGGGAGATTTTAGTCGTTCCCACCACCAGCGCCGAATATGTGGATATGATGCGGAAAGCTGGCGGAATTATCACCGAAGATACCGCGATGAATAATCACGCCGCTACTATCGGTTTAAAATTGGGTATTCCTGTTATTGTCGGGGTTAAAGATGCCACGAAAATTATCCGCGAAGGGGTGATCATTAGTCTCGATGCTCAACGGGGTTTAATTTATTCTGGTATTGGCAATGGCGCAGCAACTATGAAAAACTGAGTCAGTTATCAGTATTCTCCGAGACAGGAGTCAGGAGACAGGAGTAAGGAGTAAGGGGACAGGAGTAAGGGGACAGGAGTAAGGGGACAGGTTTTATTTATTCTCCCCATCCCCCCACTTCCCCACACCCCACACCCCACACCCTACACCCCACACCCCACACCCTACACCCCACACCCTACACCCCACACCCTACACCCCACACCCATTTTCACTTGTCTATGAGCGATTCTTACTCTGCTGCCGTCGATAATCCGGCCTATACTGTTGAACAAGCGATCGCTAATATCCAGCAAAGAGAAGACCTAGGCGCGCGTTATTATGCCGCTTGGTGGTTGGGTAGATTTCGTGTTCGTCAACCGGAGGCGATTTCGGCCTTAATTGCCGCTTTGGAGGACGAAAGCGATCGCACTCCCGATGGCGGTTATCCCCTGCGACGCAATGCCGCCAGCGCTTTAGGGAAATTGGATGATCTCAGTTGTGTTCCCGCTTTGATTGCCTGTCTCGACTGTGAAGATTATTATGTGCGCGAATCGGCGGCCCAAGCATTGGAAATGCTTCAGGATCGAAGAGCGATCGCACCTTTGAAGAAACTATTAGAGGGTGGCATCGAAGTGGCTGTTTTGGTGGCGGGAAAACCCCATTTAGTCCAACCCTACGAGGCGATTATCGAGGCCTTGGGAACCCTGCAAGCGACGGCAGCGATTCCCCTGATCGAGCCGTTTTTACAGCATTTCGTCGAAAAAGTGCGTTATGCGGCTGCCCGCGCCCTCTATCAACTAACGGCTAACCCCCACTATGGCGATATTCTGATTAAGGCTTTGCAAGGGGAAGAATTACAGCTGCGTCGTTCTGCTTTAATGGATTTAGGCGCTACGGGTTATCTGCCGGCTGCCCCTGCGATCGCTAATACTTTGGCGGAAAATAGTCTGAAACTGGTTGCTCTCAAGGAACTTTTAGAAAACCATCTAAAAACTAATTCTAGGGGCGAAAATATCTCGGAAATTCTCACTTTAATGGATAGTTTATTGTAATTAATCATTGGTTATTTTGTATCTAAATTAAAACCGATGCAATCCAGAGGTTTTTATGCTAATTCAAACTGATTATGTCGGCTGGCTAAACGAGACAATCACTCTTTTAAAACAAAAAAACTTTGATCAAGTTGACTGGGAAAACTTGATCGAGGAGATAGAAAGTTTGGGCAGAAGTCAAAAACGTGAACTCCGCAACCGGCTGGGAGGGGGACAAGCCAGCTAGAAGGTAGATAGAGCAAGCGATATAGCTCTTTGTCCCTTGATGTAATTCTTCAACCGATAGCGGCTAATTTGCATTAGCTCTTCTATATTTTTTTGGAACATTTGATGTAGCTGGAGCCAATGATAGAGATGTTGACCCACATAAAAACTGCTGTGTCTGCGTTGACCTTTATATCTTTTTTCAGGTCTTGTGACATATTTTTGGATTCCCATATCCTTAATTTTTTTACCTTGTAGTGTGGCACTTGTATAGGCGATAGCTATAACAATTATCAGCTTTGATAAGTATTGGGGTGCTAATTGAGAACCTTCTAAGCTATAGCCTCCCGACTTAAAATCTCGGAACATCTCCTCAATATCAAATCTTTTTTGATAGGCAATTATTGCCGTCTCTAAATCCACAAAATTTGTCAGAATATACCAAGGTTCTTTTGTTTGAAAACCCCCATAGGTTTTTTTCCACTTACCAGCTAAGTTAAACTGTCCAAATCCCTGCTCTTTTGTAATATTGACATCATTCAAAAATAGTTGAGTTCCTGGACTTAAACCTAACTCTCTCATTTCTTGATAAATTCCTTCTTTTGTCT
>NZ_JAPZQJ010000043.1:0-14713 GCF_027530405.1 Microcystis sp. LE19-41.2A
TGTTTGCTTACTCGTAGGCTGTGAAGCGCGATAGCGTAACGCACCGATTTAATAATAGAGGTGAATGGTGCTAATCTGGGGATTTTGTGGTAAAAAAGCGGAGATTTGTTCGATTCCGTCTTGATTGGGAGAGAGAATAACCGTGGCGACTCCAGGGATTACCCCAGCTTGGAGACTTTGATAATCGGTAACACCAGCATCGAGGAAAACTACGGTAGCGGTTAAACGCTGATTTCTCGCACTATTCACCTGATTAGCTTGACTCAAGCCATCAGATTGAGCAAAATTGAACAAAACATCGTCAACAGCAGGAAAGCCCGGCAACAGGGTAGAAGTCATGACGTTAACTGCAAAAGATTAATGCGACTATTTTGTGCAAACAATCGCCAATTTTTCAAGGGGGATATAACAAAAATTTACAGAAAACGGGTTTCTTTAAGAAACCCGTTTTCTAAATAGTTTCTTTGAGAAACCCATTTGGCTCTTCTGGTTTCTGTGTGGAAACGAGGTCTATACTGATAGTTTCTTCGACAAAATAGTCCTAAAAGTGTTGCCCGATAAGCATTTCACGATTACATAAGCAAAAATTATCACACAAAGTCGAGAAGAGCCCCCATTTTCTCAGTTTCGTGGGTTGTTGCAAGATATGCAATCTGAACGACGTTCATAAATTGTATTTTTATTAGTTTATGGGACACAAACAATTCCTAATCCTGCCATTTGACGAATATGATCATCAAAAGCGAATACCTTAAATATTTGTAAACGATGAGCCATAACTAAAATAGAACAATCTGTGTAACTCCATTTTTTATCATTGTACTTACAGAAAGCTTCCCATATTGCCAGATCATCGCTATCTGACACATTGATATAACGATGATCTTCTCTTAGTATTTGACCCACTTGGATTGAGGCTCGACTAGATACCTTGCTCCGAATCCAAGTCACAGTTTCATCGAATACCGATTCCAGAATAATCCAATTATTATGAGGATTTTCTAAGTAATATTTTTGAGCGCTTTCGTGATGAGTTTCAGATTTGACAAAAAAGGCAATTAAAGCAGAAGTATCAACAATAATTTCTTTGTCCACAATTTTTAATAAATAATTTCATCGATGTTTTCAGCGTAGTTAGTTACAACTTGACCCCGATTATCTTGTCCGATAATATATTTAGGCTCAGGTTGGACAATTTCTAAACTTCCACAAAGTTCCCAAGTACGAGTCTTAGTAATATCTGGTAATTCAGCTTGAACATAATTTTCCAAAGCTTTGATAACAATCTCTTGAACCGAGGATTTTTGTTCTTGCAAACGAGATATTAATTCGTCGGGAATTTCGATCAATATTTGAGTCATTGATAAACCTTAGAGATTAACGTTGTTTTACTAACATTATAGCCTGTTTGTGAATTATAACCAAGAGACGCAAATGCAATTACCTGAATCAGTTACCAAAAGGCAACTGTTCACTGATTCAGGTGATTCGCCATAAGTCCAGAAAACGGGTTTCTGAAGATTGTCTCTCAATTACTCCCTCACAATGACAATTTTAGCGGGTCATGGCGAGAAGGCGATGGCCACAAGTCCAGAAAACGGGTTTCTTCAAGAAACCGGTTTTCTAGATATTGATTTTTGCCAAAGACTGCTTAAATTCTGCGAGAGAATTAGCAGTAGCTGCTAATTTTAGTAGCTCTTCTAAGATAGTAGGGTTAGTCATTTTAAGGAGTTGACATGATTTTTTCCTGAATAATAGGGTGAAAATTACAAAATTAAGCCCCTAAAGAAGGCACCATCCAGACGGATTGAGTGCCGTCGAGGTCGGTGTCTGGTCCAATCAGTGCCGGGTTGCGGTAGCCCGGCAGGACGGAGACGGCGAAAACCTCCTCCACGCCGCTATTGAACCAAAAAGTTGCCACCAGTTGACCGGTGGACAGGTTGACGATAGCCAACCCGCACCGCAATTGATTACGCCGCTCATCCAGGGGTAAACCGCCAAAAACCGCCGTTTCCCGCACTTGGGACAACCCGACAAAGGCGTGACCTTCCCAACAGTCTAAACCCCGGGTAAAACCGGGCAATTCGGCGATGATTTCCGTGCTGCCAGTTTGGGGATGCCAACGGTTCAAGGTTCCATAACCGGAATTGAGAAAATAGAGATTACCCTGGTAAAGACGGGGAGAATGGGGCATAGCTAAACCCCGCAAAATCACCTCTCCCCTCGGCACATCAATTAAGCATCCGCCCTGGGCCTTATTCTCTCGCCAGAGGCTTTCCTCGTTGGTTTCCCCCAATGCCGTTACATATACGGGAGTGCCGCTATTTTCAGCCATAGCCAAGCCATTGAGGTGGCAGCGGTCTCCGGGGACTAACTCGGTAATAAAGGGCGGTTTCCACTGGGGGAGAAAACTCCAATTTCCTTCGATGGTTGCCAGACAGTTAAATAGGGTATTGACCACCCAAAGGCGATTACTGCCAAAAGCCAAATCATGACCCATAATCGGACCGGTGAGGTGAGAAGAACGAGCTAAAAAGGCGATATCCTGTTCCCCTTCGGGTTTAATCTGGGGGGCAATCTCTCGATTAGCGGGTAAATTCCAAATTGCCTGACGAGCGCCCACAGCAATTCCGGTAGCGGTTCGGGTTAAACCCATTGCTTGGTCAAAATGGGCGAAACTCACCCGTATTTGTCCTTGATAAGTGCCAATGCTGGCCACTCGTCCCGCTTGGTAGGTGGAAATCAACACTGAGAGGTCAAGCTGGTTGAGTAATTCCGGCAGATTGAGGCTGTACTCATAATTGACCGGCACTGCTTGGCGCTGAGATGGACTCGCTGCTGGCTCTTGGGTATCTGAAAACTGGTTAGTCTTGGGCGGCAAGCTGTCCATAGAGTTTTTTTTGCATGGATTAGAATCGATTGTGATAATTGATTATTGTCTATGGTTTGTTGACTAACCTTAATAAGGTTTGATCCCCCCTTGCCCCCCTTAATAAGGGGGGTGGTGATGGGTTTCAGTTGGTATTAATGGGGTTCATTATAGACAAATTAATCAATATTATTTATAAAGTTTTCTTAACTTTTTTTGTATCAAATTTACTTGAACGGTGGTATTAAATACTTATAATTGAGTTTGTCTAAAACACTTTTGCAATTTCAGCTTGTGTATAAAGTTTTATGTATAGATTCAACATTTCTGGTCACTAAGCCACAGCAAATCCCGTATATTTGCGTATTTTAGGATAACGAAAACCCAGGACTATATCTTCTTTGGGAATACCTGCCTCCATCAAATCAGTAGCTATGCCTTCCTCCGTTTCATCACATTGAATCCAGACTTTATCGACAACCAAGCTAAGGTGAATTGGTGTTGCATGGAGATACTTATTACCACTCCAACCGAAATCTAAAACTAGATAATGTCCTCGTTCATCATCAAATATAACCTGAGAAGTGTAACCATCAGGTAAAGTAGCACGATAGTTAGCATGATTCTGGAGAACAGTCTTAATAATACCTTGATATTTTAATCGGGTATCCATTGCACGATTACCTCACTTTCATCATCAAAGACAATTAATTTCACAATCTGATTCTTTAGCAATACCTGCCCTAATTCTATACTAAAAACACTGTTAAAAGTTGGCTGAGATATGGCCAGATAAAGAACTCGCTCAACTTTCATCTCGTTAAGGATTTGACGATACAAGACGTACTGCCCCAAAGCTTGCTGTAAATCCTTTACGTCAGACTGTCCTACAAAGCTTTTCACTTCAACGACAATTTTCCGCAATTCTTTCTCCGCACTGATTAAGCGTTCTGCTCCCAAATCAGCGGATAAACGCTTCTTGCCAATTTGAAGTGGAAAAGGATCGTGAGTGATTGCCCACCCGTCCTTCTCTAAAGCAAGTTTTACAGTGTCGTGGTAAATATCTCTTGCAGACACAAAAATTCAGAGGATAAATACTCTAATCAGCAGTATAGCAAATTTTTCTGTTCTCAAGACCTCTTGTAAAAATCAAAAGACGAGTGCCTACAGCAATTCCGGTAGCAGTTCGGGATAATTGACCGGCACTGCTTGGCGCTGAGATGGACTCGCTGCTGGCTCTTGGGTATCTGAAAACTGGTTAGTGTTAGGCGGCAAGCTGTCCATAGAGTTTTTTGGGCATAGATTAGCATCGATTGTGATAATTGATTATTGTCTATGGTTTGTTGACTAACCTTAATAAGGTTTGATCCCCCCTTGCCCCCCTTAATAAGGGAGGTGCTGATGGGTTTCAGTTGGTATTAATGGGGTTCATTATAAACAAATTAATCAATATTATTTATAAAGTTTTCTTAACTTTTTTTGTATCAAATTTACTTGAACGGTGGTATTAAATACTTATAATTGAGTTTGTGTAAAAAGCTTTTGCAATTATGGAATTTTGGAATTGACGAGATCTGGCTAAGTAGGTAGGTGTTAAAAGTTGTCAGACACCCCCCTTATCAAGGGGGGCAGGGGGGATCGAACCCAAAATCTATCTTCAATTTAACTATAACTACTTACTTAATAATTTAACTTAAGCTTATTCTTTTGGATATAAACTTGATTCTAGAAAAACTATTGGTAATCAGAAAATGCTGACTTCATCGCCTCCCAATCTCTCGCAACTTGCCCTTTTATTTCTCAAAATCGGCATTATCGGTTTTGGTGGTCCGGCTGCCCATATCGCTTTAATGGAGGAAGAAGTGGTTAAGCGTCGCGGTTGGATGACTAAGGAGCGATTTCTCGATTTGGTGGGGGCCACTAATCTGATTCCTGGTCCTAATTCCACGGAAATGGCCATTCATATCGGTTATATTTTTGGTGGTTTAGCGGGTTTAATAATCACGGGGGTTTGTTTTATTACTCCTGCGGTGTTAATTACGGGTTTTCTAGCTTGGCTCTATACTACCTACGGGACTTTACCGGATGTGGCTCCGATTTTTGCGGGGATTAAACCGGTGGTAATTGCGGTGATTTTTCAGGCACTCTGGCGCTTAGGCAAAAAGGCACTGAAAACCCGTCAATTACTCTTCATCGGATTGGGAGTTATCGGATTATTAATCTTAGGTTTAAATGAAGTTATCGCTTTACTGTTAGGCGGAATTATCGGGATGTTTATCCTAAAAAAATTCGCTACTTTCCCCCTGATTGTGGCAGGAATAGGCGGTGCGACGGCGGTTGCTACTCCTAGCAACATCCCACCGACATTAACAGGATTAGGGCTATTTTTCCTCAAGGTGGGTAGTGTTTTATTTGGTAGTGGTTATGTGTTAGTTGCCTTTTTGGAAGGGGATTTAGTGCAGGGGAGAGGATGGTTAACCCAGCAACAATTATTAGATGCTATTGCTGTGGGTCAATTTACCCCCGGTCCGGTATTATCCACAGCCACTTTTATCGGTTATCAAATATTAGGAGTATCGGGGGCAATTGTGGCGACTCTAGCGATTTTCTTTCCTTCTTTTATCTTTGTTTTATTACTTAATCCTCTTATTCCTAAGCTGAGAGAATCGGTTTGGGCGGGTGCTTTTTTAGATGCAATTAATGCTAGTGCCGTGGCTTTAATGGTAGCGGTAATTTTTAATTTAGCTCTAGCTACTTGGTTACAACCCTACGGGAATTTACCTTTTAATTTATTGGCTATCATTCTATCTCTTATTTCTGCTATTCTTTTACTACGTTTTCAGGTTAATTCTACTTGGTTAATTCTTGCTGGTGCGCTTATTGGTTTGCTCTTAAAACAATTAGGTTAGGGGGAAATAAGTAAATGGTTCTAATTAAATAGATTTTGCCTTTAATCCCCTCTTGATCCCTAGGGTTGATTCAAGGTAGGGTTGATTCAAGGTAGGGTTGATTCAAGGTAGGGTTGATTTAAGGTAGGGTTGATTTAAGGTAGGGTTGATTCATGAATCAACCCTACCCTTGATACCCGCTTAATAAGGGGGGTGCTGATTCGTTAAACTGAGCTTTTCTACCCAGTTATAAATCTGATCGCGATTTAGTCTATAGCTTAGAGGATGGGCGATTAATCGAGCGCTACTAGCAAATAATTCGTCAATTTCTACTAAACCATTTTCGCGTAAAGTTCGACCGGTGGACACTAGGTCAACTATCGCTTCTGACATCCCCGTAATCGGGCCTAATTCTACGGAACCATAGAGAGGTATAATCTCGACGGGAATATCTAAACGACGAAAATAATCCTTAGCACAATTGACAAATTTTGAGGCAACTTTACCGTGATGGGGAATGTCTAGAGGACTTTGATAGGGACTATCAGCAGGGACAGCTACTGACATCCGACAATAACCAAATTTTAGGTCAATTAAATTAGCCACATCGGGAGATTTTTCCAATAAAATATCATAACCAGCGATGCCTAATTGTGCCTGACCGTATTCTACATAAACTGGTACATCTGTTGCTCTGACTAATAACGCTTTCGCTTGGTTAGTAGGGTCGGTAATCTGTAATTGGCGATTTTTTGAGTCAAGAAAGGCACTAAAATCTAAGCCAATTTTCTGAAATATTTGGATACTTTCGTTTAGTAAAGCACCCTTCGGTAAGGCAATTGTTAGCATAGAGGGAATTATGAATTGGGAAGTGGGGGAGTGGGGTGTGGGGTGTGGGGTGTAGGGTGTGGGGTGTGGGGTGTAGGGTGTAGGGTGTAGGGTGTGGGGTGTGGGGAGAATAAATAAAAAATAATCTCCTGACTCCTGAATCCTGAATCCTGAATCCTGAATCCTGTCTCCTAACAGCTAAAATCATAACTGATAACTGATAACCGAGATGGCAGTAAGTTCTCTAATGACCACATCAGCTAATTGTAAATCTTGATGGTTTTCCGGTTGCCAACTAATTGCGATCGCTGCTGCTGATTTTGCCTGTTTAGCCATTTCCCAATCGGCCTTAGTGTCCCCTACCATCAGGGTTTTGTCCACTGCGGTCCCCAAAGCTTGACAGGTTTCTTGCAATAATAGGGGATCGGGTTTACTTAAACCTCGATCGCATCCCCGAACAATTTTAATATAATTTAATAGGTGATTTTCCTTGACAAATTGCTCAACTCGTGCTGTGGTATCGGAGGAAAGAATCGCCAATTGTAAACCGGCCGCGTGCAGATAACGAATTACTTCTAAACATTGGGGATAGAGGGGATTTAAGCGGGGGGGAACCTTTTCATCGGCCGCTTGAAAGGATGCTTTTGCGATCGCCATTGCCGTTAACCAATCCCGGCCGGTGGAAGCAATACAACCGGCAGCGGCGATATGATTATCTCTGCGGCTGCCCACTGCCATTAAACCGGCAGGATTGAGACTATTTGTCCCAATACCGAAAGTTTTGGTTAATAAAGACTCTAAACCAGGGATTTGCGATTCAATGGCTTGTATCCGGGCTATAGCTCGATCGTACCAGAAAGCCCGCGAATCCTCTAGCGTACCGTCCTTATCAAAAACAATCCCTTGAATATCTCTAAATTCTCGATTACCACAGCGAATTATCGGCAAATAAACCCCCTTATTTTTATTGAATGTCAGCCATCATTTTAGCTGTCAGGATTCAGGAGACAGGATTCAGGAGACAGGATTCAGGAGACAGGATTCAGGAGACAGGAGACAGGAGACAGGAGATTATTTTTTATTTATTCTCCCCACTACCCCACTACCCCACTACCCCACTACCCTACACCCCACACCCTACACCCCACACCCTACACCCCACACCCTACACCCTACACCCCACTTCCCCACACCCCACACCCCACTTTCCTATACCTTTTAAACAGGATTTAGTATTACTCCTCAAAAGCGGCCTTTTGCTGACGGACTAAATCGACACCACGGGAAGTTCCCAGACGGGTGGCTCCGGCCTCAATCAGAGCGAGCGCTTGTTCTAGGGTGCGAATTCCGCCGGATGCTTTAATTCCTACCCGGCCTTTGCTAATTTCCTTGAGAAACTTGACATCGCTAACCGTTGCACCTCCAAACCAGCCGGTACTGGTTTTTAGATAACTCACTCCTGCATCCATGCAAATCTCCGCCGCTAAACGTTTCTCGGTGTCTGTTAGTTGCGAGGTTTCCAGAATCGCTTTTACCGTCTGGCCGGTTTCCTGACAAATACTAGCAATTTCTTGGAATAATTGCTCAGATTTCCCATCTTTTAGCCAACCGAGATTAATAACCACCTCTAACTCCTTAGCGCCATTATCTACAGCTTCTAAAGCCTCATAACGTTTAACTGCGGAGGTAGTGGCCCCTGCGGGAAAACCAATCACGGTAGAAACTAAAGTTTTTTTGCCGTGGAGTAACTGCACAGCTTGCTTAACGGCGGCGGGATAAACGCAGACGGTGGGAAAATGATATTGATCAGCCTGTTGACAGTAAGCCTCTAATTGTTCACTGGTGGCGGTGGGGATGAGGAGAGAATGGTCGATATATTGTGCTAAATCTAGATCAGAATCGGTGATAGCCATTATCTAAGCCTCAATATAGTCAATCGATCGCTATTTTCTCATTTTATGGAAGTCAAACAGCAAAGTCATCTCTCGTTAACCTAGAAATTCAGAGACTAGCAAAAATCCAGTAACCTAGGAAGAAACCGTCACAAGTGAAGACTAGGAGACAATAGACCTATGTTAGAAGCCTATCATCAGCACGTTGCCGACCGAGCGAAATTAGGTATCCCTCCCCTTCCCCTCAATGCTCAACAAACGGCGGAATTATGCGAAATGCTCAAAAATCCGTCCGAAGAACTCAGGGGAGAATTGCTGACCCTGCTGCGTGACCGTGTTCCCCCCGGAGTTGACGAAGCGGCCTACGTTAAAGCGGGATTTTTAACAGGAATTGCCAAAGGTGAAATAAAATCTAGCGTTATCTCCGCTCAGGGTGCGGTTAGCTTACTGGGAACCATGGTAGGTGGTTATAACGTTCATTCTCTGATTGAACTGCTGAAATCCAGAGATATTAATATCGCCGCCGCTGCCGCCAGCGCTTTAAGTAAAACCCTGCTGGTATTCGACGCATTTAACGAGGTTTTGGAATTATCCGACACCAATCCCTATGCTAAACAGGTTATCGATGCTTGGGCCAATGGTGCTTGGTTTATCGCTAAACCGAAACTTGCTAAAGAAATTACCGTCACCGTCTTCAAAGTCCAGGGGGAAACCAATACAGATGACCTATCTCCCGCTCCCCATGCCACCACCCGGCCTGATATTCCCCTCCATGCTTTGGTAATGTTAGAAACCCGTCAACCCGGGTCCTTAGAAACCATTGCCGAATTGAAAAAATTAGGCCATCCGGTCGCCTATGTGGGGGATGTGGTCGGGACTGGTTCCAGCCGAAAATCGGCTATTAACTCGGTTCTCTGGCATATTGGTGATGATATTCCCTTTGTGCCTAATAAACGTGCTGGTGGCTATATTTTAGGCAGTAAAATCGCCCCTATCTTCTTTAATACGGCCGAGGATTCCGGTGCTTTACCGCTTGAATGCGATGTTAGCCAAATGAACACGGGGGATGTGATTAAAATCTATCCCTACGAAGGCAAAATCACCAACGAAGCGGGCGCAACTATTAGCACTTTTAGCCTCAAACCTGAGACAATTCTGGATGAAGTGCGCGCCGGAGGTCGTATTCCCCTCTTAATCGGTCGCAGTCTCACCGATAAAACCCGTCACGCCTTGGGACTTGAGGCTAGTACCCTATTTACCCGTCCAACTATGCCTAGTGACACCGGTAAAGGTTACACCCTAGCGCAAAAAATGGTCGGCAAAGCTTGCGGTTTACCCGGGGTGCGGCCGGGTACTTCCTGTGACCCAATTATGACTACGGTAGGGTCTCAGGATACCACCGGCCCGATGACCAGAGACGAGTTAAAAGAGTTAGCCTGTTTAGGTTTTAGCGCCGATTTAGTCATGCAGAGTTTCTGTCACACGGCAGCCTATCCGAAACCGGTTGATATTCAAACTCATCACCAATTACCGGACTTTTTCTCTACCCGGGGTGGGGTCGCTTTACGTCCGGGAGATGGCATTATTCACTCCTGGTTAAATCGGATGTTATTGCCGGATACGGTGGGGACTGGCGGCGATTCTCATACTCGTTTTCCCCTGGGAATTTCCTTTCCTGCGGGGTCGGGTTTAGTGGCATTTGCGGCCGCTTTGGGAGTAATGCCTTTGGATATGCCGGAATCGGTTTTAGTGCGTTTTACGGGGGAATTACAACCAGGTGTGACTCTGCGCGATATTGTTAATGCTATTCCCTACGTTGCCATGCAAGAAGGCAAATTAACCGTGGAAAAACAGAACAAAAAAAATGTTTTTAACGGTCGTATTATGGAGATGGAAGGGCTGCCGGATTTGAAATTAGAACAGGCTTTTGAGTTAACCGATGCCACGGCGGAACGTTCCTGTGCCGGTTGTACGATTAAGTTAAGTACCGAGACAGTGGCGGAATATTTACGCTCTAATGTGGCCCTGTTAAAGAATATGGCGGCCCGGGGTTATAGTGATGCCAAAACTATCCTACGTCGGGTAGCAAAAATGGAACAATGGTTAGCTAATCCTGTCCTGATGGAGGCGGATAAGGATGCCGAATATGCGGATATTATCACCGTCAACTTAAGCGAGATTAAAGAACCCATTGTCGCCGCACCCAATGACCCCGATAATATCAAGTTAATGTCGGAATGCGCCGGGGATAAAATTGATGAGGTGTTCATCGGTTCTTGTATGACTAATATCGGCCATTATCGCGCCGCCGCTAAGATATTAGAAGGAGCAGGAGTTGCTAAGGCTAAACTGTGGATTTGTCCCCCCACCCGCATGGATGAAAAACAATTGCGCGATGAGGGAATGTACGGCATTTTTGCCGCTTCTGGGGCGCGTACCGAGATGCCTGGATGTTCCCTTTGTATGGGTAATCAAGCGCGGGTTGAAGACAGAGCGACGGTATTTTCTACCTCGACTCGTAACTTCAATAATCGCATGGGAAAAGATGCGCGAGTCTATCTCGGTTCCGCTGAATTAGCGGCGGTTTGTGCGCTGCTAGGACGCATTCCCACCGTCGAGGAATACCTCGCAATTGTCACCGAGAAAATTAATCCTTTTGCTGGCGATTTATACCGCTATTTGAACTTTAATGAAATCGCTGGTTTTGAGGATGAAGGCCGGGTAATTCCCCTAGAAGATTTACCTAAAATTGAGGATATCTTAGGGATTCCTTCTGGTGTTTTGAGTTAGTATGAAGTTTAGGGTGAGCTATGAAAAGCTCACCTTTTGTTCAGAAAATAAAGAGGTAAAATTTATGGGGATGCCCTGTGAAGTGAATAGTATTTTAAAGTTAAAACCATCTCAAGGTTATCCAGAAAGTTTGGAATTATCTAAACAGTATCAAGGGAGCAAAGAAGATTATAGAATTATTCCTGTTGATGTTCCCATTCCTTTGGTAAATGAACATTGGGTCGCCTACGCAGATGTTATCATTGAAAAATTAGTTTGGGAAAATCGTCAAACAACAGTTTTATTTAGAATTGATAGGATTTATCCAGTCCCTTTTATTGTCAAAGAAACTTGAAATTAGATGAAGGATCAACAACGAATAATTATTGCAAGAATTATTAAGTAGGTAGGCACAATTATTTGTAGGATGGGTTAGCGGTAGCGTAACCCATGCGGGCGTTGGGTTTCATGCTTCAACCCAACCTACGTTCATTTTATATTTAATTCCACCCACCTACTTAAGTATGAATTTGATTATTTTCTCAGAAAATTCAAGCCTTGGGAAAAACTCATATTTTTGTTATACTTAATAGTAGCAATTGTGACAGGTTTAGGGGATGCAAGTTCATTTTTTACAGGAGAGAATAGTCCTATACCTAGGGAATGGAAATTATTAAAAAGTCCTCAAATAGTTACGATTATATCTATTATTATCTTAGGAATTCCTGTTCTACTCTCTCAAACACAGACTGGACAAGATACTGTTGAACTTTTAGAAACAATTCGCTTAAATATTGTGCCAGCAATCAGTAGTTCTTTAGAAGAATTATCTGTTGATATAAAACAAAAATTTAATCTACAGGGCAATATCAGAGTATCCTTGTGGATACCAGTGAGACAAAAGTTATTTACTTGGAATCTCCAAATGGTATGTAAAACTAGCAATGTATCTGATAGGGAACTAGAGGCACTTTTTGAATTAGATGAAGGGGTAATTGGTTACACATACCTGAAGACTATAAGAAAGTATGCTTTGGAGTTTGTTGATATTTCCAATTCTCAGCAATTACCGTCTTCTTATGTCCCTCTCCAAAGAGACAATGAACTCTTAATTAATCCTCATATAAAAATTGTGTTAGCTGTAGCTGCACTACAAAAAAGTTCTATTCTGGGACTATTAGCTGTTGATACCGATGATAGTGCGGATTTAAGCTCAATGAATGATAGAAATCTGCATAGTAGTATTTTAGACTGGATGACACAATACAATAACGTTGTTAAATTACTCTGGAGAATGAAGAATAATGTCTAGGGTATTGACTAGGTTAAGCAATTGACTCATGATAACAGTAGGGTTAAGACCTAAACCACAGAGGAAACTATTATGTCTGAGTCACTAAAACAACAGAGACAAGCACCTAGTTTAAAGTTAATTGAAATATTAGAAGATGGTAGTGCCAAAACTTTTATCTACGAAGATCCCGAAAAAAAGAGCAAATCCAGCTTTATTGCTCGAATAAAGGCTAAAATACAACAAAAATTCAGACCATCAGCTAATTAGTTCTTATGTATTTGCCAGATCATTTGTACACAAGGGGGTTATCTACCCCCGGATTTGTTTTTATAGTCATGACCGATTAGTTTGATACATTCTAGATATATGAAGCTCTTATCCTGTCTAGTATTAATATTCTCAATCTTAATTGAAATCGCTGGTTTTGAGGATGAAGGCCGGGTAATTCCCCTAGAAGATTTACCTAAAATTGAGGATATATTAGGGATTCCTTCTGGTGTTTTGAGTTAGTATGAAGTTGAGGGTGAGCTATAAAAAGCTCACCTTATTGACGATTTTTGCGACCAAGGAGATTAAAATCATGAAATTAGACCAGTTTGAATATATTTCTAATCGAGGCAACCCCAATGAATGGCGAATTGATGGATGTCAGTTAGGCAATATTAATTTAATCGTTGGTAAAAATGCCAGTGGAAAATCAAGAATTGTACGAGTAATCTACCTTTTATCAGAACTACTATGCGATGGGGGTAAGCTCGGTAATCGACCGACGAGAAAAGATGAATGGCATTTGTTGTTCGATAAAGACTCCGAGCATCAAACAGAATATTTTATAACAATCGAGAATGGATATATTACTCAAGAAAAGTTAAAAATAGGAGAAAAAATCTTTTTACAAAGAGATAAAACAGGAGAAGGGAGAATTTATGCAAAAGAACTAGATAAAGATATTCGCTTTCAAACTCCTACTACAGAATTGGCAGTCGTGAAGCGTAGAGATACTATCCAACACCCTTTCTTGGAAGATATTTATAAATGGTCTAGCTCTCTAAGATTCTATGAATTTGGAACACAACTGGGAAAAAATACTATAGCCACATTGCCGCCAACAACAGAATTATTAAAAGCCAAAACAGATGCTAAAGATTGTGATCATGTTGTTGGAATATTTGTGCTGGGAAAACGAGAACATAGTGAATTCACTCAAAGAATTATTGACGATATGAATAGAATCGGTTATCAAATTGCAAAGATAGAAACTAAAGTACCGAGTTTTTTCAAGTCTAATATTTCGCCTCCTGAAAATTTAGACGAGGATTCAGACAATTTACCCAAGTTTTTGTATGTGCAAGAAGATGGGTTAAAGTCTGTCACGGAACAATCGGAAATATCTCAAGTAATGTTCAGAGCTTTATCATTATTTATTCAGATTAATTACGCTATTTTGTCAGATCAGCCTAGTTGTATTATTATTGATGATATTGGGGAGGGTTTGGATTTTCAACGATCTTCAGCTATAATTAAACTTTTAATTGAGAAGGCGAAAACAGGCTTAGTGCAACTTATCATGACCACTAATGATGAGAATATCATGAACGGTGTTCCTCTTGAATATTGGTCTGTTATCGAACGACAACCGGGAGTCGCTAAATTACATAATTACTCTAATTCTCCCGAACAATTTGAACAGTTTAAACATATTGGACTGAATAACTTTGATTTTTTTGCTAGTGAATACTACTTGCAGGAACCTAATTCAGAGGAGGTGATAGATTGATGTTACAGAAAAAACTAGCGATTTTTGTGGAAGGACAGACCGAAAGAATATTGATAACCAGGTTACTTCAAGAAATTGCAGGATACAAAAAAGTTTCTGTGGAAGTTTATCAAGTGCGCGGGGATAAAGCTAATCGCAAAATTGAACCGCTAAAATCAAATTCTATCGAAGTTGCTCCTTTCTTTATTCTTTTGTACGATTGCGGATGTGATTTTCATGTACTTTCCGATATAAAAAAACAACATGATAGTTTAACTAGGGTTTGCTGAATAATGGTAAAACCCTTTTAAAATAAAGCTTTTGACCTGTTAAAGTCCGATGTTCATGCTGCGAAAATAGGATTGGGACGTTCAAAAACCTTGCATTATCCTTCTTGTAGTACATCGCTTGGTACAA
>NZ_JAPZQJ010000376.1:0-10714 GCF_027530405.1 Microcystis sp. LE19-41.2A
ATTGCGGGGATCGGGGGGAAAATTCCTGGACTTTTTCCCTGAAAATTAGGTAGTTGACCACCTGAAAATCGATGAAACCCCACACCCCACACCCCACACCCCACACCCTGCCCCCAGGAAAAGCTTTTTCAGCAAACCCTAATTACAAATGTATCAGCAGCTGCGTGTAAGCATCCCACCGAAAAACTAATGCGCTCCGGGGTTTGGGGGGTAGAACCCCCCAAAGGCTTGGATTGAGTGATAAAATCGGAAGTAATGACCAATTTTAGCAGATAGTTTCCCTTTAAAAATCCCAACTCAGTAGATTTACAAAAATGAGATGTACCCGGTTAAACGCATCCAGGAATTTTTAAGGATAAAAACACATTTGCGGCAAAGCAAGGGATTCTTCCCAACCCATCATGAGATTAAGACATTGTACCGCTTGTCCCGATTGTCCCTTAACTAAATTATCGATCGCTGACATCACTATCACTCGATCGGTTCTCGGATCCACTTCAATACCGAGATAACATAAATTAGTACCACAGGCCCATTTAGTTTGTGGATAGACTCCCCCCGGTAGGATTTTGACAAAGGGAGAAGCGCGATAAAAAGCATTGTAGATAGTGATTAAATCATCCCGCACCAGATTGGGATCCCGCAAAGTTGCATAGACTGTGGACAGGATACCTCGGACCATGGGCATTAAATGGGGAGTGAACTGAACGCGCACCTCATGGCCGGCTAAATCACTGCAAATCTGCTCGATTTCGGGAGTATGACGGTGTTTTCCCGCTACATTATAGGCCCCGATCGAATTATCTGCTTCTGCCAATAACATATTAATCTTAGCTTGTCTTCCCCCTCCCGAAGTTCCCGATTTGGCATCAATAATCGTGGTTTCCGGGAGAATTAAACCCTGTTTTAACAGGGGAGAAATCGCCATTAAACTAGCAGTAGGATAACATCCGGGGCAACCGATCAAAGAGGCATTTTTAATATCTTCCCGATAAAGTTCCGGTAAACCGTACACAGCCGTAGATGCGATCGCTTGATCCTGACGTTCCTTGCCATACCATTTACTATAGGTTTCTAGGCTAGTAAAACGATAATCTGCCGACAGATCCAACACTTTACACCCTTTAGCGATCAAAGGAGGGGCTAAATCACAGGCTAAACCATTGGGTAAACCCAAGAAAACCACTTGACAACGGGAAGCAATTGTCTCTAAATCGATCGCCTCCACATTAAGATTAATACTATGACCGAGATGGGGATATAAATCACTGTAGGGTTTTCCGGCGCTACTATCGCCCCCCAGATAGGCTAATTCTACGAAGGGATGTTCTTTGAGCAAACGTACCAACTGTACGCCACCATATCCGGAAGCGCCGACAATACCCACTGAAACCTTCTGTTCTTGCGTCATTTCCCTTATTCCTAAAAATTCTTATCGTTAATATAACGCTTTAGTATGGCTGAATTTTAGCCTAACCGGCAGGATTTAAATCAAAAAACTTCCTTTAAAAACCTAGTATCTCGGCCGGGTTGTCCATAAACCGTCAATTTCTTTTGATCAATAGGCAGTTATCTTAATGATGAGGTACAAGGTTTTCCTTTTATGATGCCAAATTAAGTTAAACTTCATCCTTAGGAGAAAGGCTGTAATTCAATCCCCCATATTTAAAATTTTGAGCGCACCGTAAATTCATAATCTCCTCCCGGTTCTAATTGATAATCGTAGCGTTCTAAAAACCGATTCAAGGGTTCAAAAATCAAAGCCCTACCTAGGGAAGGTTGTACTAATAACTTGCCTTGAAGAAAATGCCACTGAAAACGCCATTGATATTGTTCCGTCCGCACTTCTCCCTCTAATTTCCCCGTTTGCCAAGATTGCTTAATTATCCGCACATAAGCCGTGCTTTCTGGTCGATTGCCGCCACTCACCTGAACCCTACCTATAGATTAAATATCAAACATTAAGATAGCGAATTAATCCTTGTTTGTCATTACTTGAGCTAATTTTCTCGACTTTATTCTGGGGCAGTGACTTCATTAACCTTAGAAACCAAGACATTTAATTGAAAAGGTCGCCCCATTTCCTTAGTAATGAATTCTTCCAACAATTCTACCTGTCTGGGGGTAATACTTTCCGCAGTTCTTACTACTAATCTCACCCGGGGAGGTTGCTTGAGCCAATTAATCGAAGATTCCAATAATTCTGCCCGTTGAAAAGTAATCGTTCGTTGTAATAAAGCTTTTTTGAGCAACCTTTCTAAGCGAGCTTGATTGGCCAGAGTTGCAAAACTTATTCCTAACGGAATTAGCAAAACTGCTGTCAGGATAGAAGTCAAAATTAGAGCGTTACGCGCCCGATGAAAATTAGAATAACCTGCCAGCAAAAAGACCAACAAACAGGAGAGAGCAATGCCTAATAAATTGGTAATATATAACAGAGTTGCCCCCAAACTTAAGACCCAATTCCCTTGGGATAATCCTAAACCAATCGTACAAACTGGCGGCATTAAAGCCACGGCAATCGCTGTTCCCGCTAAAGTACCTGAAATTTTCGGTTCTATTTTGGCATAACCACTGATTGCCCCTGCGGTAATTGCCACTCCTAAATCTAAAAGATTGGGTTGAGAACGGGCTTGAATTTCACTACCAAATTCAGAAATTCCGATTAATAATCCTAGAAACCAAGCTATCGCTAAAGCGATAATCGTACCGACTAAAATCGCCAAGGCCGACTTACGAATTAATCGCCAACTGCCAATTAAACCACCAAAAGCCAGACTACGAATCGGCAACATCAAAGGGGCAATAATCATCGCCCCAATAATCACGGCCGCACTATTGGCGACTAAGCCAAAGGTAGCGATCGCACAAGAACTGACAATCAAAGCTAGATAGGGAAAATCGAGGGACGCTTCTAACCATAAATCGCGCCACATAGTCCGCGATTGTTGCCAGGTCAAGGGTTTTCTTGAGAACCACGAGTGGGGCCGTTCTTTTCTCGTCATGGGGCTGAGGAAGATTGACTTTTCTTTTACTTATAGCTTTTTTTGTCTAATCAATGTATATTTGTATCATTTTCTTTAACTAATCTTACCGTTTTTTCTTCGCCTCGATTGATGAAACCTCCTGCCCGCTGCCATCTGCCGACCGCCTTCGTTAACGCCCCTAGGCCAAGTAGAAATTAGCAAAGAAATTACCGACGAAACCCGACAGATTGATCTATTTTTTTCGCCTCATCCAGAGGGGCAAATAACTGTCGATAATCTAGGATTATTAGGTCAAATTGCCCTAAAGAACCCTCTCCTAGAACCCGATCGTAATTCTCCCACTCGTGCCGATGTGCGTAATTGTCTCTCGAAATTAACCGCCGTTTTTGCTGAACTACAGCGACAGGCCAAACGAGAAAATAGCCCCTACAATCAGGAAAATTTGCCCCGTTTATGGATTCTTGCGCCTCTGGTTAGTGAGACTATATTAAACGGTTTTGGGGCGGCCTTAGACCCGAATTGGCCCGAAGGGGTCTATTTCTTGCCTCCTTTGCAGCGCACGGCTATTATCAATCGAATCCGCCCGCGAGGAGCTATTTGAGCGTTTTCACGCTATAACCCTCCAGTAGATGGCAGCAGGGAGAGGGGCGCACCGGAGTACCGGAGAGGGCAGTGGGGAAGTGGGGTGTGGGGTGTTGGGTGTGGGGTGTGGAGTGTGGGGAAGTGGGGAAGTGGGGAAGTGGGGAAGTGGGGAAGTGGGGTAGTGGGGTAGTGGGGTAGTGGGGAGAATAAAAAAAATAATCTCCTGTCTCGGAGTCTCCTGCCTCCTGTCTCGGAGTCTCCTGCCTCCTGTCTCCTGACTCCTGAATCCTGTCTCGGAGTCTCCTGTCTCCTGTCTCGGAGTCTCCTGTCTCCTAACTCCCTACTTCTAACCCAATGTGCACCAAAGATAAGCAAAAATTATTTATTGACTCCAAAAACTTGAGAATATTTAAATTAACATTTCGCAATATTTACAAATTCTTAAGAATTAATTGAGAAAGATTTTTATTTAACAACGATGTTGCAATGGTTACAGCGATTTGATAGAATTTCATAGTGGCTTACCCTGTGCTTTTTTGGACAGCAATGCTTGAAACCCTCGCCACACCTACAGGGTGATCCTAATTAAGACAGGTAAATTAGTCAATTTCACCCACAACGATGATCTTTTTTTTGTGTAGTTTTATTGCAAAGAAAAAGTTTTTTTGACAAAAAGCACAAAGTATGCAGTAGCAGTTATGCCAGAGTGGGGGTTGGGGAGGGGGAAGCTGTCTCATCACCCTATCACCCCAAAACCCGACCACCGACGACCGATCAATTAATTTACCGTTTAGCGGCAACAATGGCAAAAACGGTGGTATGGGGATCATCTTTTAAAGTCACCCCTTCTGGCATTTTCAAATCACCCACGAGCAGGGATTGCCCCACACCGATCCCCGACACATCAAATTCGATCACTTCCGGGATATTATCGGCAATACAGGAGACATTAACTTCGTTGACGAACTGTTCGATTAAACCGCCCTGTTTAGTTCCGATCGCTTCTCCTATGGCTTTAATCGGAACAACGATATCGAGCTTACCGTGGGCAGATACGGAGAAGAAACTGAGGTGATAGAGATTTCTTTTCCAGGGATGAGATTGTACCTCTTGGATCAAAGCTTTTCCCGTCCAGGGCATTTCGGGGACATTAACATCCACCAGGGTATTATTCACCGAGGCCTTTTTGAGCAGGGTTAAGGCCGCTTTTTCTCCCACCACGAGGGAAACCGATTCCGTGCCGCTGTGGCCGTAGAGAACCGCCGGGATCAAACCCTGACGACGTAGGGCCCTGGGGTTAATATTTTCGGGTCTTTTTTGACATTCAACGCTAACTTGCATAGTTGACTAATCCTCTTTAGCAATGATTTAAAATTCGTGATTATCCCAAGGTGAGCCATTTTCGTCCAAAAGAGCGCGTTTGGGTCCGTGAATGGGGTCTTCAACGATAATAGTTTGGTCGCGACTAGCTCCTAGGGAGATAATAGCGATCGGTACTTCCATGATCGCCCCTAGGAATTTTAGATAATCGAGGGCCTGTTTGGGCAGGTCTTCCAGACTTCGACAATCGCTGGTGGGTTGTTGCCACCCCGGCATCGTTCGGTAAATCGGTTGACAACGGGCGAATTCCATCGCACTGCTGGGCAAATGGCGACAGGTTTTGCCGTCCAATTGGTAGGCAACACAGACTTTGATTTCCTCTAGGGTATCGAGAACATCTAATTTGGTGATCGCTAGACAGTCTAAACCATTGATTCGCACCGCGTAACGACCGATCACCGCATCAAACCAACCGCAGCGACGACGACGGCCGGTGGTAGTCCCGAATTCCGCCCCACGATCGCATAATAACTGCTCGATCTCCCCCTCTAATTCCGTGGGAAATGGACCTTCACCTACCCTAGTGGTGTAAGCTTTGGCCACACCGATCACTCGATCGATTACCGTTGGACCAATGCCAGAACCCACACAAGCACCCCCAGCGATCGGATTGGAGGAGGTAACGTAGGGATAGGTTCCGTGATCGAGGTCGAGTAGGGTGCCTTGGGCCCCTTCAAAAAGAATATTCTTACGCTTGCGGATTGCTTCGTAGATTTTTAGGGAACTATCGACCACATGGGGACGCAGTTTCTCGGCATATTCTAGATATTCCTCGATCACCGTCTTCGCATCTAAAGGCGGTAAGTTATATAACTTTTCTAAAATGACGTTTTTATAATTGATCGTCCATTCTAGTTTTTGCCGCAGATTCTCGGTATTGATCAAGTCGATGACTCGAATACCGATGCGCTCGGATTTGTCGGCATAGGTGGGGCCGATACCCCGTCCCGTGGTGCCGATTTTATATTTACCCCGTTTTTCCTCGGATGCTTGATCGAGCAGCCGATGATAGGGCATAGTGACATGAGCCGTTTGCGAGATATAGAGATTGTCGGTGGTAACATTGAGGGCGTGTAATTGCGCCATCTCTTTGAGTAACACCGAGGGATCTATGACTGTTCCTGAGCCGATTATACATTCCGTATCCGGGTAGAGAATCCCAGAGGGAATTAGATGGAGTTTGAACGTTTGACCCTCGACGACGACGGTATGACCCGCATTTACGCCACCTTGAGAACGCACCACCACATCCGCCGATCGACTCAGCAGATCCGTGATTTTTCCTTTTCCTTCGTCGCCCCACTGAGCGCCGATTACAATAACGTTAGCCAAGGTATTTTAGTCTAGCTAAAGTTCACACAAACTCCTATTATCCCTCTTGGCGAATACAACTGTCAAGTTATCTCGGTTCTTCGTTACTTGGTATGGTTCGATAGGGGGTCATAAATCGACTAAATCCTTATCTGGTAAGAGACTTAATTGATTAGTTCGCTCTAGATCAAAAATAATTGACAAAAATCGCTAAATGCCTTTCTCTATAAGGGTTCCATCCCTTATAACCCCCGTCCATTGCATAACAATTACCGAAGAGCCGTTATCTCTCTTAGCTAATTGTGGGGAGAAGGCGAGGGGAAAACTCGCCTATTTTCAGGGTTTATTGACCTTCCCGACTGATTTGACGCTCGATAGTTTCGATAGCGGCATTTAATCCCGCTAGACGGGTTTCGAGGTCGTCGCGCATCCATTTGAGGAATGTTAATTTACGCTCTTGACATTCTTGACGGGAAGTGCTGCCACAAGTGTTAAAGAAGAAGGGAAACATAGACTAAGGGGCCTGCTATAACTCTACGTCTCCTATCTTGACGAAAATTTTCAAAAAAGTCTAACCGTTAAGTCGCCATAATAACCACAGACCTAACCCAAAACCGAAAAAGTTAGGCAGCCAGGCAGCTAGGAAGGGGGAGAGGGTGGCGGTTAGTCCCAAGCTGCCCACTAAGAAGTTTAAAAGATAATAGAGGAAAACAATGGCGACACTGAGACCGAAACTGGTTCCCCGACTAATTCTTTGCGGTAGAGAACCCAAGGCACAGCCAATGGTAGCAAAGACGATACAGACAAAGGGAAAGGCGATTTTTTGCTGGATTCGCACTTGAAAAAACCTGACTCTTTTCTCATCGCCACTGAGTTTGAGCAGTTGCACATATTCGAGCGCCTGTGGTATGTTCATCTCGTAGGGATCGCGGCTTTGACGAGCGAAATCGAAAGCAGAGCGAGATAAAGCGATTTTTTCGGCTTTAAAGGGGATAACTTGGCTATAGGAGGCGTTAGGGGGGGTTAATTCATAGATAATGCCGTTAAAAAAGTCCCAGACGTTATCGACGGCATTCCAACGGGCCGAATCGGCGATAATAATTTGATTTAATTCTTCTTTTAGCCAACGGATAACGGTGACAGTTTTCATTTTTTCACCGTCAAATTGTTCGGCATAAAATAAACTTCTTAAATTGCGATTAATCGTACCATTTTCTAGGGTTTTTATTTCATAATCGGGATAATAAAAGTCTTTATTTTTCCAAAAATTTGCTTCTTTATTAATTTTCTGCACTAAAATTTCTGTGGCTCGATAATTAGCATTGGGAACCACATATTCGTTTAATAAAAATGTCACCACTGTCACTATTAAACTCAGGCAAAAAGTGGGTATAAAAAGACGGTAAAGAGTGACTCCACAGCTTTGCAGGGCAACGGTTTCGCTATCACTACTTAAACGACCGTAGGTGATTAAAGTGGCCAGCAAAAGAGAAACTGGTAGGGAATAAGTGACAAATTCTGGCACTTTTAACAGGAGAATTTCTAGGGCCGAAGCGAGGGGTAGATTCGCATCAACTACCTGATTAGCTAAATCGGAAAGATTCCCGATCGCTACTCCCAAAGAGGCAAATAAACCAACACTAAATAAAAATGGGGGTAGTAGTTGGCTGATCAGATAGCGATCAATGAGGGCAATACCTCCATTTACCCAGTAAGAAATCTTTTTCTTAATCATTGATTTTGGTTAACTCACTCCTATTTCATCCCATTTCCTAACCCGCAGCCGTCTTGCCTACACCTTCGGTTAGCCTATCATATTTTGTCTTTGACGAAAAACACCGCCGGAAGTTGTATGATTGCGGGGAGAGTGGACAGAAGTAAGGATTTGGGTAAGTGTAGATAATTTTTCTGTTCCTATTCCCCGATCATCCCGAGGTGAATTATGCTGCTAAACTGGCAAACTTTTACTATTCATAAACGAGTACCTTTAAGGATTAGTCGCGGCACTACCAGTAAAAATACTAATATTTGGCTGCAAATTAGCGAGGAAAATATCGAAGGGTGGGGAGAGGCATCCCCTTTTGATATTACCAGTGAGGAGAAAAAACCCGATAAAATCCTGCAAGAATTAAACTCGATCGCTCCTCTTTTACAATCTTTTCACCCCTGTCAACGCCAAGAAATTGAGAAAATTTTATGGCAAAATCAGATATCTTCGGCTACTCGTGCCGCTATTGACACGGCGCTGCACGACTGGTTAGGCAAAAAAGCTAAGTACCTAAGCAAAATTAATTACACATATCTAACCCCGCTCTTGCCTCTTGCCCCTTGCCTCTTGCCTATCTTCACTAGGAAATTAATTTTGCACGACTACTTAATTTACCTCTCTGGCAAATTTTTGGACTCGATCGCTCTTTAATTCCGCCGGTTTCTGTTACTATCGGTTTAAATTCTCCAGAAAATGTGGGGAAGAGGGTGTTAGATTGGCTAGAAATCGGCGATTTTAGCTTATTAAAAGTCAAATTAGGCTCACCGGACGGTACAGAAGCCGATCGAGCTATAATTCTGGCTATTAAAGCAATTGTCCCCCATTTGCCCCTAACTGTCGATGCTAATGGTGGTTGGAAATTGAGCGATGCGGTGAAAATGTGCCAATGGTTAGAGGAAAAAGGCGTTATTTATGTGGAACAACCCCTATCTGCGGGACAAGAACGAGATTTAATCGATTTATACCAAAAATCGCCCCTACCTATCTTCGTCGATGAAAGCTGTTTTTCCAGTCAAGATATCCCGAAACTGGCCGATCGAGTCCACGGCATTAATATTAAACTAATGAAAGCCGGTGGATTAGCCGAAGTGCAAAGAATGATTCATATTGCCCAAGCTTGCCGACTGCAAATTATGTTCGGATGTTACTCTGATAGCAGTTTAGCCAATACTGCCCTAGCACATCTTGGCCCGCTTGTCAACTATCTTGACCTAGATAGTCATTTAAATTTACGCGATGATCCCTTTACGGGTTTAAGCTTGGAAAGGGGACGTTTACAACCAAATAATTCACCCGGTTTGGGTGTTAGTTTACGGACAGAAGATGACTAATTATTTGACTCCTGACAAGAAAGTAGCGATTCTTCTCCACGAAGGAATCAAAGGAACTCGCGGCAAAACCGGGTTAAGTTATCTGCGTTACGGGAAAGCGCCGGTAGTGGCGATTATTGACGCAGAAAGCGCCGGCAGCACCTTAAAAGAAGTGGCCGGAATCGATCGCCCCTTGCCGATTGTTGCTACTGTTAGGGAAGCTCTAACCTATCATCCCGATACCCTGTTAATTGGCATCGCACCCTCAGGAGGCATTTTACCACCCCATTGGCTAGAAGAAATCAAAGAGGGGGTAAATGCAGGGTTATCCCTCGTTAATGGACTCCATACACCCCTAAAACCCCTTTTTTCTCAGCTTAAACCGGATCAATGGATTTGGGATATCCGTCTGGAACCCCAAGACTTAAAAATTGGGCAAGCGCGGGCGAAAAATTTAACCTGTCAGCGTATTCTAACGGTAGGGACGGATATGAGTGTGGGCAAAATGTCCACTAGCATCGAATTACATCGAGCAGCCTCAGAAAAAGGGCTAAAATCGCAATTTTTAGCCACTGGACAGGGGGGAATTATGATCGCGGGAAAAGGTGTACCCTTGGATGCGGTGCGCGTCGATTATGCTGCTGGTGCGATCGAGGCTTTGGTGTTAGAATCGGCAGAAAATAACGATATTTTGTTTATTGAGGGTCAAGGCTCTCTTTTACACCCTGGATCCACTGCTACCTTGCCCTTAATGCGTGGCAGTCAACCAACGGGGTTAATTCTCGTCCATCGCGCTGGACAAATTCATATCAAGGATTTACCAGATATTCTCATCCCTCCCCTAACGGAAGTGATTAAACTCTACGAAATGACTGCCAGCGCCGGGGGAAGTTTCGGGGAGGTGAAGGTAAAGGGGATTAGTTTAAATACTTTTCATCTTAGTCCGGAGGCGGCAGTTAAAGCTATAGAAACTGTGCGGGAGGAAACGGGGTTATTTTGTACCGATGTTGTCCGTTTTGGCGCTCAAGGGTTATTATCAGTTATCAGTTATCAGTAATCAGTTATAAGTGAGCAGTAATCAGTTATCAATTCAACCACAGTCGATGGTGGTGCGTTACGACGGATTGTTAGCTTGAAGTTAAAGCGGAAATTTTGGCCGTCTAACGCACCCTACTGGACTGGGTAATAGGTGTAGGGGTAATTCATGAATTACCCCTACAATTACGTTTTTTTGGATGTTGTCAAAATTTCTCTTGACAAAGGCAGCTTGACAGGATACTATATTCATAATGGGAAATCCCTGCGCCTACAGACCCTCTTTTCCAACGGTCTTAACTATGATTGGTTCATTCAATCAATCTTCATCTCTAATCCAC
>NZ_JAPZQJ010000472.1:0-3324 GCF_027530405.1 Microcystis sp. LE19-41.2A
TAGCAATTGATAGGCCTCTACATCAGTCAGAGAAGTAAAATCCACTTCTATAGCTAAATCGGGAGGAGGATCAACAGTTAAATCAATTCTTTCTTTGCCTAAAATTGCCTGTCTATTATCAATATAAAAACAAGTATCTGGTTCTACTCCTGCTTCCCCCGGCATTTTCAAGGTAATCGGATCAAAACATTGCCAGTCTTTGCCTTGGCGACGGAGGATAATTTTTACTAAATCCCTTAATGTATCAACACGATTGCCATGACTTGGTAAAGGAGACATAAGCCGAATTTCTTGAGTTTTGCGATTAAAATAGAGTTTAGGATAGGTTTTCTGGAGACGTAAACTCAGTAATCTTTCGTAATCTTCCCAAGTCTGATGGGGAAAAATAACTTGACTGCCTGGAGATAAAGATAAAGTATTTTCGTTGAGAGTAATTAGGAGCATTTTGGTAATTATCCTTGATTTTTAGCTGTGGGATTTAACTAATTTCGCTCTGGCAACCAATGCCTATCAAGCATTTGTTCAAGGGAATAGGGACAATTTAGAGGAAAATTGTGAGGAGATATTTCAGTTTTTTGACCAACAATAAAAACGGCATCTTGATAGATTTTTTCTTGGTTATCTAGGAGATATTTTTCTAAATTTGTGCTTAAGTATCCATTTAGCTGAACTCTAAAAGTAGCTATTTCTCCTTGCCAATGCCGATGATTTAATTCAAATTCTTTTGACCAATATTGCCACAGCAAAAGATGAATAATTATCTGTCTTAAAAAACTCTCAACTCGATTTTTATCCCGTTTGCTCAAAGCCTCCAACTCCTCGATTAAATGTTGAATATCCAACTCAGCTAGACGATTTGCCTTGAGAAGTTTAATTGTTTCAGTCAACCAGAGATGTTCATCTTGTTCGTAGAGAAATTGTAACTGATTTAGCCAAGTATCTTTTTTCATATTTTTTTGGCTGAGGAGACTTCTAAAACTGCTTTCGGGTAGGCAATGCGTTGATGGTGGAATTGTTGCCAAACTTGCACAAAAACCTCGGCAATAATTGGTAATTCCTCCTGACGAATACCACTATCTACTAATTGTTGATCGCGCCATCGGGCCTGAAAAATCTTTTTAATCATATCCATAGCTTGTTCTGGGGAGGCCTCCTTCAGCGATCGCAAAGCGGCCTCACTACTATCGGCTAACATAACGATCGCCGTTTCTCGCGATTGGGGAATCGGACCATCGTAGCGAAAGGCCGCCTCATCGACGAATTCTTGACCATTTTGGGCGGATTTTTGCAAAGCTTGCTGATAAAAATAGGAAATTAAGAGATTGCCTTGGTGTTCGGGAATAAAATCGCGGATCACTCGCGGTAAACCGTGTCTGCGGGCCATGACTAACCCTTCACTAACGTGCTTTTTAATAATCTCGGCGCTGACGTAGGGATCGTTAATTTCATCGTGTTTATTCGGGCCACCCATTTGATTTTCAATAAAACCGAGAGGATCGTGCATTTTCCCGATATCGTGATAGAGGGTCCCCGTGCGAATTAATTCCACATTACAGTGCAGTTTTCGGGCGGCCGCTTCAGCTAAACAGGCGACAAAAAGGGTATGTTGAAAAGTACCCGGTGCTTCCGTGGCCAAACGTTTGAGCAAACTACAATTAGGATTGGACAACTCCACCAGACGAATGGGAGTGACCACATCGAAACAGCGTTCCAAATAGGGGGATAATCCTAGGGCGATTACCGTCCAAGCTATTCCCGATAGACCATAGACGAGCGCCGTGGGTAGTAGAGTATAGATGATCGTGCTGGCCGTGGCGCTAACGATTAGGTAAGTGAGCAGATAAACACCCCCTTGGCTGACTCCGATTCCCATCCCTAGGAGCGATAATTCATCCCGGGAGCGCAATTTTGCCGCTATCATAGCCGCTAATAGTCCCCCTATCGTCCCCGCGATTAAATCGGCGCTGATACCTTGGATGCTGAATAGGGAAAGACCGGCAGTTAAGAGGACTTGGGTGACGGCCAGAGTCGGGCCGTAGAAACTGCTGACTAATAAACCCACGGCGGCCAGATTGGTAAAGGGAATATTGGCGATCGCTAGGATCGGTGTGGTAAAACTTAGTAAACCCAAGAGAATAAAATCCCGGTGACGCAGAGGCCGATGGAGACGTTGGGCAACGAGGCAAAAAGTCCCGATCGCGCTGGTGACAAGGATTGCCGTTGACCCTAAACCCATCCAGTTAATGCCCCGTTCGCTCAAACCAAAGCCATCGATGAGAACAAACTGAGCTTGAGTAATTTTTTCGCCTGCTTTAACGATAATTTGACCGGTTTGAGCGCTAGACATGACCATATCTACCGCTTCCACCGCTTTAGTGGCTTGTTCTTTGGTTGCCTCCCGATCTTCTATCAGGTTCGCTTCTCCCTCTAGGGCCGCCAGAAGGATATTTTCGGCTAAAAGCTGCTGACGACTGGTTAGGCGATCGCTGCTAATCTGCACGGCGATGGTATCCTGTAGGTGACTGGTGGAAATCCCCGGGGGAATGCCTTGTATCAAAATCCGGCGCCCCGCTTGCAGGATGGCTTTTTCTAGGTTTTGCCACTCTCGATCGCCCATTTGGGCCACTGTGATCAGATCGGCGTATTTGAGTTTATTTAAGCTGGAATGCCGATAATTTTGGCTGGTTTGCTCCTTTATTTGCCGTAATTGCCCCAATCGATCGATAAATTGCTCAAAGTTCCCCTTGGCCACGCGCTGACGATAGGCTTGGATTTCGTCTATAGCATATTCCTGCTCTTTTGTCAAGAGTTTCGTAAAAGATTCTTCATAGTTGAGGCGGCTTTGTAGAGTTGACCATTGAGGGGCAGAAAAGGTGAGCAGCGTTTCCATTGTGGCGTTGGAAATAGTCCTGCCCATTAAAATGGAATTTCTTCGCAAAATTGGGCGAATTTGACTTAATTGCCCTAAAGTGTCCTGCAGCGATCGCTCGATCTGGTCGGTGGTTTGGGGGTCTCTTTTCAGCCGGGGAAGCAGTCCAGCCCGAATTTTTTGGCGTTTGAGGGCGGTGGTTTCTTGGTCTTGAAAACGGGCATCTTCGGGGGCGATAATCGTAACCGGGGAAATAGTCCCGACGGCCAATTTCGGCTGATTATAGAAACGATAACCGACCACGCTAGTCAGACAACCGACGGTAAACAGGAAGATTAAGGGTCGTCGCAGTTTACCCAGGGAGTAAGAGCGAGATTTTCGGGCAGAATCAGGAAAAACAGTGAAAGAATGCAGAAAATGATTCATAAATTCCAGCTAAATTCTATAAACTGCGC
>NZ_JAPZQJ010000076.1:0-5294 GCF_027530405.1 Microcystis sp. LE19-41.2A
TACCAAGCGATGTACTACAAGAAGGATAATGCAAGGTTTTTGAACGTCCCAATCCTATTTTCGCAGCATGAACATCGGACTTTAACAGGTCAAAAGCTTTATTTTAAAAGGGTTTTACCATTATTCAGCAAACCCTAAATATTAGTACAAAAGCTCAGACTTTCCCCTCTCCCATGCAGTCCTACTATCCCTCGGCCATTAAGCGCAATAATTCGTCAGTGGATAGCTTGCCGCTGGCGTCGGTTCCCTCCAATAAACTATCGGCGAGATCGCGTTTATGGTGGTGCAGATCGACAATTTTTTCCTCGATCGTATCCTTGGCCACTAAGCGATAAATCGTCACCGGACGTTTTTGGCCGATGCGGTGAGCGCGATCGGAAGCCTGATCCTCCACTGCGGGATTCCACCAGGGATCAAGATGGATAACATAATCGGCCGCGGTGAGATTTAATCCTGTCCCCCCAGCTTTTAAACTAATTAAAAATACGTCCCCTTCCCCCGCTTGAAAGGCTTTCACCTGTTTCTGCCGATCGCCAGCAGGGGTACTACCATCGAGGTATTGATATTTTATCTGTCTTTGCTCGAGATAACTGCGGACAATCGCTAAATGATCGACAAATTGACTAAATACCAACGCTTTATGCTGATTGTCCAATAAATCATCCAGAATTTCCCCGAAACGGGACAATTTCGAGCCGGCTAAATCCAAATCTGGAGCCACTAACTGCGGGTGACAGCAGGCCCGGCGTAATTTCATGATCTCTGCCAGTACCTGGAGATGTTTTGCCCCAGCGGTGCTGTCACTCTCGCTTAATTTCTCCAAAGCACGCCGCCGTAAGGCCTCGTAAAACGCCTTCTCCTCGACGCTTAACTCGATCGGGACTAAAATCTCGGTACGCGGCGGTAATTCCGCCAGAACTTGGTTTTTGGTGCGCCGGAGAAGGAAAGGCCGCACCAGTTTTTTTAACTGTTCGCGAGCGGTTTTATCGCCGTATTTTTCGATCGGGGTGGCGAAACGGCGATCAAAACTTTCCAAGGAACCCAACAATCCGGGGTTAATAAAACGGAAAAGATTCCATAATTCCCCTAAATGATTCTCGATCGGTGTTCCCGTGGTGATTAGTTTAAAATCCCCCCGCAGATTCATCGCTGCTTTCGATCGCTTGGTGGAGAAATTCTTAATCGCTTGGGCCTCATCGAGAACGATTGTCCGCCATTCCACCCCGGCCAACATGGTAGCCACTTCTTCCTGCTGTAATAACCCATAGCTACACACCAACAGATCAAAAGGTTGCAGTCGATCGAGTAGTGCTTGCCGATCGCCTGTTCCCAATTGGATGATATTTAAGGTGGGTGCGAACCTTTCCGCCTCACTAATCCAGTTCAAACATACTGAAGTAGGGGCGATCGCTAAAGTCGGTCCCTCCGAGGCGCGGGTAAGGATCACTGCTAGGGCCTGTAAAGTTTTCCCTAATCCCATATCATCGGCCAAACAGGCCCCAGCCCCCCACCGGGCCAGCCTAGCTAACCAGCGAAAGCCTTCCAATTGATAGTCGCGCAATTCTGCCTGTAGAGTTGAGGGGACTTCTGGAGTAAAATCCTGACTCTCCTGAAAGCGTTGTAAATTATCGCGCCAACGTTTATCGGCCTTGAGTTGTCCCACTTCCTCGCTGAGTTCCGAGAGCATCGGGGCAGCGAAGGGATGAAACCGCAAACCGTCGCCGGACTTTTCCGAGAAAGCGCGCATTTCCTGTAACCGTTCCCGAAATGCCTCGGTTAGGGCGAGAAATTGACCATCTCCGAGGGGAATAAACCGCCCCGGCGATCCCTCTAGCAGTTTCATCAACTCCTGCATACTCAGCACCGATTTCTCCTCTAGGTGCAGTTCCCCACTGACGGCAAACCAATCCCGTTGACTGTGGATATTTAGGTGTAGGTCTTGTAATCGAAGCTGACGCGACACCCGCCATTTTTCCCCTTCCGGCCATTCCACAAGGACGCTATCGTTTAATTCCCGCAATTCCAGCAGTAGATCTAGACAATCCTCTGGATTTTCTAGCCGCCATTCCCCATTTTCTTCCTCGAAACTGATCAGGATCGGACAAGAATCGATCGCCGTTTGTGCCAGTTTTTTCTCCAGGGCCAAATCCCTAGTTGTTTGCAGCCGTTCCCCCTCGATCTCGGCGATCACTGTTTCCCCCCCTTTTCCAGGCTGGAAATAGGGACCGGCTGCCCCAAAAGGACGGCTGAGAACCGCCACTTTTAGACCCTCCCCAGCCGGTAAGAGATGAATCCGGGGTTGACTATCGGCCGCCACTGACCGGGCTGCTTTTCCTCCGCCGATATCGGAATGTACTGTCACCATCCCGGAGAGGGAATTGATCGCGGCCAGCACTTTTTCCCGGCCCTTGTCGGGGACTTCTAGGCGGTTGCTTTTGCCGATAATGTCGGCGATGCTTCGGTGTTCTGGCTTGACTTCGATTACCTTAACGCGAGTGGGGGTTTCTTTCCAAATCAGCACTTCTTGGTGATCGCTGAGATCGGGCAGTAAAGAGAGGATTAATTTACCCGATTTTTCCTTACTTACTCGCAATTCCGGTTCCCCGGCGACGATTTCTACCCGCGTTCTGGGGGAATCTTCCCAAAACACCAGGGGATGACCGATCAGTTCGATAATGGCCCGGTACTCAAAGTGATACTCGTTCTGGCCATAGTAACTGGATTCCACGAAGATATGGGCGCAAATTTTCAGGTCTTGCGGGGTTAAATAGTCAATTTCCCCGGTTTTTCGCAGACGTTTCAGGGAGACGGGACGGCCACGACTCCAATTACCCCGCGCGTCGAGTTTCTGTTCTTTTGGTTGCAGGAAATAATCCTCGGAATGGATAGTGAGAAACCACGCAAGGCGGACGACGGGGTTAGATTTACCCGGGGTTGGTGTTGGCGCGCACAGATTAGTCAAGGCATTCAGGCACAGTTGCCAAGCTTCTTGGGGTTCGATCGCATCTACTAGGGGGGAAGGGAGATGCCATTTTATAACCACCTCCGCTTCCGGCGCTCGATCGAGTCGGGACAGTAGGGCCCCGGTTTCTAGGGCTAACCAATGGTAGCCGGCCGCCTTGGCATCTTTGTAGAGGGGCAAGAGTAGGCGGGGCAGATGTTTTTTAGCGATGTCGCTGCTCATCCAGTAGAGACAGATACTACAGATAAGAGTCTCTAGACCCTGGCCCATTTGGTAGGGATTGATCGTCGCGTCGATGATTGCGTCTTTGGCCTGCATATCTCCCTGACGGGCAGCGATGATTTTTTCCAGACGGGCATAGATAGGGCGGAAAGGATGATCGTTTTGACGCGCCACCCAACTGGTATAGCTGGCGGCTTCGGCGAGACGTTCGGGGGTTCCTTCTTTGAGGAGGGCGAAAATAAAGGAGAAGCCGCTAATCGAAGAAAAATAGATTTTTTGTTTTCCTTTGGCTTTTTTTAGGGCTTTAAGGGCGAAGGTATATTCTTGGATCGCTTTGCTGTTTTCCCCGCCTAGAAAGGCAATCCAACCCCGTATCGCCCCGATTTCTGCTGCTTGGCTTTCCGGGAAGGGGCGATCGAGATACCGACGCACCTTATCGTATTGTCCTCGGATGATCGCCTGTTCGAGCCACAAATGGGCTTCGGAAACACTGGTCTGGTCTTGACAGAGTTCTTCTAGGAGGGAAAAAGCCCCATCGGCGCGAGTTATTTTTTCAAAAGCCTTGACAAGAATGCTATTTAGTGCTAGGGCTTGAAATTTGGTCGGTTGCGTCCGTAACCAATCCCCATCGAAGGGGTTATCGTAGATGAGGATGAGAAGGTCTTCTAGGCTGGTTTTTGAGGAAGAATAGCTGGTTTTCTGATAATCGGCGATTTGTTGTTCGATCGAGTCGAAATCCTGACGATAGATGGCCAGACGTATTTCTCGGATTAATTGCTCTTGTCCCTGAAAAACTAGGCTTTCATCCCAACGAGTCCGGGGTTGCGCCAGTTTTGCCTTGATAATCTCGGCAAAACGCTTGAATTCTCCCTTACTAACGCTATCACGGCTGGCAATCTCGACGAGGAGGGGATGACAGCGCGGCCCGTAGCCTTTGTCCTGGGTGATCACTTCCGCTTCTAGGAGGATATCTAAATGGGATTTCAGGGTTTGGCCGTTAAATCGCCGGTTGTTCTCGTCGCGGTAATGAGCTTGATTTAAACAGTCTAGAAAAGTGCTGCGGGCGATCGGTTCATAGATTAGGGAAAAAAGACGGACGATCACCTGATCGAGTGCCGATAATTGTTGGTAGCGTTCGATGAGTTGGCGGCGTATTTGCTCGATATCTTTCATATTCGGTTATATTCGCTGATAATCCTAATCTTTTTGCGGGGATATGACTGCAATTTATGGACGGGTTTCCAAAAAAGGTTCGATATCGATCGGGAACCAATCCCCGTCTAATACCTGTTGGAGAGTGAATATAGACTCTAGGGGAATCGCATTTTTATCGACTATCCGTGCGTTAATCAGGGATTTTCTGGCGGTTAAATAGGCTTTTTCCCAAGAATCGCGGGCATGGTTGACGAGGGTGGCACTATCTATTTTTTGTTCTAATTGCGCTCGGAAAGCCGCGATCTCCACTATCCAGTGACGGGCATTCCGTTCTTTTTCCGATTCCCAATAGGATAGTTTGAGCAAGTGTTCGATTAAAACGGTTAATAAACTCGTTATTGCCTGTCTCTCGCTTTTTCCCATGCACTCTACTTCCTCGATCAGGTTTTCCCAGTCCACCCTGTCAAACTCTTTTCGCTTTAACAGTTGGGCGGTTTTTTCTGTCCAGAGAACAAAATCTTCTTCGTAGAGAGCGGTCATCATAGATTTCTCATCCCGACTGGGAGCGCGGGGTAATGGCTCGATTATAACTCTCGATCGCTATCCTCGATCAGCTTCTAGTCTGGGGAATTTTTGCCAAGTTAGAGATTTATTCACTAGCACAAGTTGTTCTTTTTATCAAGAAAACTTTTTCTTTTTAACAAAAGTACACAAACATTTTGATCAACCTTATTGGCGATGTTATTTTGGGACTAGAGGGGAAAGATAACGTCGCTGCTAGAATTTAATTTTCAGACAAATAACCTCAGAGTATAAATTATGACCTTTACACCAGCTATTGATCCAGATATTGAATACCCCGACAGTGACGGTAAACCCATGGCCGATAATACCGAACAATACGAATGGATCGTGAAAATCAAAGAAAATCTTGAGATTCTTTTTGCCACTTCTC
>NZ_JAPZQJ010000419.1:0-20702 GCF_027530405.1 Microcystis sp. LE19-41.2A
TCAATCCTTATCTGGCAAGAGATTTAATTGATTAGTTCGCTCCAGATCGCAAACAATTGACAAAAATTGCGGCAATGTCTGTCTCTATAAAGGTTTCATTCTTTATAACCCCGTCCATTGCATAAGACAAACCGAAGAACCTTAAAAACTTCTTTCAAAGTCATAAGTAGGGTCTGCTGAATAAATCTAAAAACCTTGTTGGATAAGACTTTTGGACTTTTTTACCCTCAAAAAGTGCCAGCCATTGCGGGGATCGGGGGAAAATTCAGGTACTTTTTCCCTGAAAATTAGGTAGTTGACCACCTGAAAATCGGTAAAACCCCACACCCCACACCCCACACCCCACACCCTGCCCCTAGGAAAAGCTTTTTCAGCAAACCCTAAATAGTCTATTGACAGATTTCATGCCATTTAATCCTTATTTTTGCCGTTTTTGAAACCTCAAAAATTATCTTAAACCCATAGCTTTTAGTCGATGTTCTAGAAACTGTTTTCCCTGTTTTTCGCCGTCAGCGATCAGACGCTGGATATTGGCAGGAGAGCGATCGAGTTTACTTTCGTAGTTGAGACTATTGGCTAATTCCGCCGACATTTCGATCATAGGAATATGGTAATCTTGATCGGGATCTTCCGGGAAAGATTTAGGAATTTTAAATGGTTCTGTTAAGGCGATCTCGCGCAAGAATTCTTCTTTAAAGGCTCCTTTGAGAAATAATTGATTGAGAAAGTCAATCTGATCGAGACCTTGAAATAGGGAAACATTGCCTTCTAATTCATTGCGGCGATCAGCAATATCATCGGATTGCACGGGTATCTTATCTCTAGAGGTGGGATTAATTTTAATTACCCAAATTTCATCGGGAATATTTTCGACTCCGACAAATTCACGGCGAATTAAAGAACGGATGGGGGGATTATCGGAAAATAGTCCATCCCAGTAGGCCATAGTTTCAATGGTGACGGCAGGAAAAATGTTAGGAACACAGGCAGAAGCTAGGATATGTTCAATTTTAACTGCTTCCTCGCGCGAGTTAAATTTACTTAATTTTCCTGTGAGGACATTACAGGCCCCCATTAATAAAATTGGTGGTTCTGGTTTAGCTCCCCAAGTGGCTAATTCCGAGAAATCAATATGCGCTCTTAGTAACTGATCAAAGTTGGTAAAGCGACCGCGTAAACCGTAGGTAGCTAGGGAAAATAAGGTTTTAGTAATTGGAGAGGAAGGACTGAGATTATACTGGGGAATTAATCCTTTGCTGGCTAATTCTAGAGCTTTAATAGCTGAGTCATTAAATAGCTTTTCTTGGGGAGTTTGAGTGCTATTATCTTCCCAAAAATCAATCATTCTTTTCCAAACGACGCTATCACCTTTTTTGAGAGCATACCAGGTGAAAAATGCACAGATAGCACCGCCAGAAGTACCACTGAGACTGACAATATTAAAGTAATCTTGCACTTTATTGTCAAATAATGCTTTCAAGGCACCGGCAGTAAAAGCAGTTTGACTACCACCTCCCTGACAAGCGATCGCAATTTTGGCTTTCATAAATATCCTTTGAATGGCTTCTATCTAAGCCCTAGGCTTTTAATTTAAGGTTAATTGAAAACCTAGAATCAGAGCCAAAAATATAGAAATTTTTCTGATTTTCAGAAGAGCTGCTCGGTAGATGTTGCCATCACTTCTAGAAAAGGATAAGTAGGTAGGTATTAAAAACTTTCAGATGCCCCCTTA
Source organism: Microcystis sp. LE19-41.2A (assembly GCF_027530405.1). Lineage (NCBI taxonomy): Bacteria > Bacillati > Cyanobacteriota > Cyanophyceae > Chroococcales > Microcystaceae > Microcystis > Microcystis sp. LE19-41.2A. The sequence goes on from NZ_JAPZQJ010000419.1 coordinate 1,733, forward strand.
TTAAGGGGGGATTAAGGGGGGACTAAGGGGGGATCGGCACCCCCCTTATTAAGGGGGGCAGGGGGGATCGAACCTAAAATCCATTTTTAATTTAATTATAACCAGTTACTTATTCTCATTATCTTTCAACATTCCCTAATTTTCCCCGAAACGGTAGCCTTTACCATAGACAGTATTAATTAGAGGTGTTTCTCCGGCCGCTTCGATTTTACGACGCAGTAAGCGCATCAGGGCAGGAACCACATTACTATTAGGTTGCTCCCCTTCTGACCAGAGATGCTGATAAATTTGTTCATGGGTGAGAAGTTGACCTGGATGGGTCATAAATAAAGTCAACAATTGTACTTCTTTTGCTGATAAACTGATCGTGCGACCGTGACGATAAGCCACTTGATTTTCGCTATCGAGTTCTAAATCAGCAGATTTTAATTTACTGCTATTACTAGCTTCAAAATTGGGAGAACGACGCAATAAAGCGCGGACTCTCGCTAATAATTCTCGCAGTTGAAAGGGTTTGACTAAATAATCATCAGCGCCAGCATCTAATCCCGCCACTCGATCATCTATGGTATCCTTAGCGGTTAGAAACAAAACGGGAGTGGTGTCCCCTTGATTGCGTAAATATTGACAGATTTGTAATCCGGATTGCTGGGGTAACATCCAATCGAGAATTAAGAGGTCATAATTATTCTCTTGTGCCAATTCTAAACCCGTCCGACCATTATCAGCAATATCAACTTCATAGCCTTCTTGAGCAAGAATTTGTTCTAAGGGTTCGGTTAATTCTTTTTCATCATCAACGATAAGTATTTTCATAAAAGTAAAAAAGATGGTGTTGGGTTTTGGGGTTTTGGGGTTTTGGGGTTTTTTAGTTGAATCTCCCCATTTCCCCTATCTCCCCATATCCCCATTTCTCCTAATTATCTATCTTTGGGTAATAAATTGCGCCATTCGAGAGGAATATAACTTTCAATAAATCTAGCCAGGGTTGGGTAATGACGCTGATACAAAACTCCCATATAGATAATACCAAGTCCCAGGGCGGTTAGGGCAAAGGGAAAGAAAATTGAATCGGCAAAGAGACGATAGGAGAGATAGGAAAGATAGGCAAATACTCCGATACCTCCGAAAACCACAAATAATCTTCTTTTTAGCAGGACGGATAATAACATCAATCCCAAGTTAATTAGACAGTACAAAAATCGTTGCGCTTCATTATCATCGATTAGGAGAGATAGACTAAACCAAAACATAATTAATCCGAATAGGTATAGCCAAAAAGCAAAATCTCCCCGACTGCGACGCTGACGTACATCAATTAAATAGGCAGTTATTAAACAGGCAATTCCAAACCAAAAGGATACCCACAGTCGCATTCTCCATATATATTCGTTCTCTCCAAATAGCAAAGGGGTTAAGTCCATTGACATATACCACAGACTAAAGGCGATCGGTGCAGTTAAAAAAGGAAATTTAACAAATCGCAAAGTTATTAATCCTGCGATAATCGTGCCTAATTCCATTAAAAACCAACCGCCTTTAGTCCAGCTATAGAAATCTGGATAAATGGCCATATTTCCGGCTTGCCAGTATCCTGTCCAGCGTTGTAAACCGTAGATTGCTAAGGGAGTCATTGCCACTGCCATGGTAAATAAAAGGCCGCCGGGGATTTTGAGATTTTGCTGAAAATAGAGATTTTTCCCCGCAAAAATAAAACAAATTGCATAAAACAGGGCGATAAAAAATAGGCCTGCACCGCCGAAACTCTCCCAAGCTTCGTTCATCAACCACCCCAGGGCAGAGATAACAATTAATGCCCCAAAATAATAGGCTACATTAGCAAAATTAAAGCGAGGGCGATTAACTTCATCTTCTTGGGGATAGCGGGACAAAAAAGCCGTCCATAAATTTTCAGCTTGGCTGGCAGTAATTAGGTTTTGTTGTACCGCCCAATCAAAATCTTCTCTTTCTAGTCTCATAATATTCTCTAGTCCTTAAGCTAAGATGTATTTTAACCGCTTATCCTAAGGATAAGGGAATAGGGCATAGGCGCAGATGTTAAATCCTGTAGTAAAACTTAACATTTACCGATTGCAACATCCGAAATCTGCAAAATAGAGTATAATTCAATCTATATTAACTATTATCGAAGACATCATGATAACTAAATCAGAACTCTATGAACAAGATTTTCAATTATGGCTGATAACAACAATAGGTCAGTTAGAACAAGGAGATTTTCAGGCATTAGATGTATCTCATTTGGTTGAGGAGTTAAAAGAATTGGGTAAATCAGATAAAAATGCCTTGGAAGGAAATTTAATGATTTTGCTGGCTCATTTACTGAAATTAAAAGTACAATCCTCCGCCCCTGAAAGCATGAAATCTAGCTGGTATAGCTCCATTGTCGAACACAGGGAACGAGTTGTCGCCTTACTAGAAAACACCCCTTCTTTGAAATCTCATGTAGCAATCGCCATCGATAAAACCTATCCTAAAGGTCGCAAAATTGCCATCAAGGAAAGTAAATTGGCTGACTTTGGAATTGCGATTCCTCCAGAGGAAGCATATCCCTTAGACTGCCCTTTTTCCTTAGAACAGATTCTTGACGAAGATTTCTATGGCTGATAATTCATATTTAATCCATCGGCTAAGACACTTTCAAAATGCTTCTAAAAAGTCTTCAAATCTCAAAAACTGGGAAGCTATACAAGTCACATCTGTTTCCCGATACTAAGCGATTCGACTGACTTTAAATAGAGCTCACAAGCTTTTTTGCCCAACCCTAGTTAATCAGCCTGCAAAGAATAAGTAAAAATTATAAATTTAAGGTAAATAATTAAAATATTTAAATATTTGGGGCGATTAGTTCAATGTAACAAGTAAGTTACAAGATTTTGATTTTCCCAGAATTTGCCAAAATTTAGCTGTAAATCGGGGTTGCCTACATTTAATAATATGGTATGATCGTGGTATGCTGTGGGCTTAGTTTAACCTTTAAGCTTTAAATCAACGGAAAACCAAGGCAATCAGGGGACTATATCGATTCTCTTGCCCAAAAAAAGCCGCTAGTGATGAGATTTTTTTATGTTGCAATTTTTGAAGTTTTGTAAAGGCTATTGACTTAAAACCAGAATTGTGCAACTCTCCCCGCTCCCAAGTCTGGCACTCATAGACAGTCAACAGCTAATCAAGTTGGGAACTAGGAGTTGACTTCTCCTCCTAGTCCCCTGTTTTTTAGGATATCAATTGCGATTAAGGTACTTCAGTCCAGCGCCTAAGCCTCCTAGTACCAGCAAACTCAGCACAGTTGACGGTTCGGGAACAGGGGCAGGGGCAGAAAAGTTAGAAATCGTCACACTAGCCCGTCCGCTGGTGTTGTCTCTAGTGAAAATACGGAAACCAAAGCTGTCGCCAGCTAGGACGTTAAACGTCGATGTCCCGTTTTGGACAACACCTCCCCCATTATTAGTTACTTGGGTGAAGCTGCCGTTGAGCAGATATCCGAAGGGATCCCAGAAAGGCACATCAGCAGTCGAATAGTTCCAATTAAACGTCACCGTCCCAGCCGCAGCCGCAGTGGTGGTGTAGTTTGTGGTTCCAGAACTGCCAGAAAAATTGTTCCCCCCAGTCAGGCTAATAGACGCGGGAGCGCCGCCGGTATTAACCGACCCGTCGGCATTACTATTGGCAAATGTCCAGTTAATGGGAGCGTAGGGAGTTTGGAAACCGAACACTGTTGCGGCACTAGCACCAGAAGCAGCGGCTAGGGTGAGGCTAACAGTAGTGACAGTCATTGCGGTCTATGACCGCAATGACTCGAATAATTTTGGCGATTTGGTGGCCATGGCTCTAAAAATAAATTAATGTACCCCTTAAGGTTAAGGTTGATCAAAATATTTTTCAAGAGGATTTTTTATGAAAATATTCAATCCTATCTATAGAAATAAGCAAATGGTTGGTTCTCTTATTCTTTGTGTGATCGGTGTAACTTATATAGTAGCGATCGATCTTTGTGTCCTTTGTGTCTGGAGTGGTTGGTTTCACTCATTCGCCCGCAAATCTACTCAAATCTGGCGCTGCTGATTTTTTATCTCAGTTTGAAGAGGGGCTAAAAACTGGGGCAATGTGGACATCGATCGAAAGACTAAGCTAAACTGGTAATGACTATGTATTAGGGCGGAGGTCAACGGATACAACTATGGACAATTTGGAGGTAAAACAAAAACCGATCCGGTGTTTAGAAGATGCGATCGAAAGGTGTCAAACTTTAGGAATGCGGGTTAGTCGTCAGCGTCGCTATATTTTAGAATTGCTGTGGCAAGCGCAGGAACACCTATCAGCGAGAGAAATTTATGATCGCCTCAATCTGCAAGGAAAAAACATCGGTCATACCTCAGTGTACCAAAACCTAGAAGCCCTATCGGGTCAAGGCATTATCGAATCTGTGGAACGCTGGGACGGCAGACTCTACGGTAACATCAGCGATTCTCACAGTCACGTCAATTGTCTGGACAGTCAACAAATTATCGATGTGCATATCCAACTTCCCCCGGAATTAATTAAACAGGTCGAGGCATCGACGGGGGTAAAAATTACCGATTATCGCATCGATTTCTATGGCTATAAACAAAATAAATGAGCCGGATAACTGTATAATTGACCCTGTGAATAGTATCCGTTGACAGGCTGCAACTCTTGTGATCGATCGCCCTCTCACCTTAATTATCATCGATAATGACCCGATTTTCCGCTTGGGTCTGGTGCAGGCCCTGTCGCGGATAGAAAATATTAGTATCGTCACCGAAGGGGATTTAGAAACAATTTTCGCTTTGACTCTTAATCCGGCCCCCGAAATTATTATTATTGATCCTCTCTTTGATTGGTCTTACTGTGAAATTCTCCACTCTCGCTATCCTGAAAGTAAAATTGTTCTATTAACCTTTCCTCTCGACTCCCGACAGCAACTAATCGCCAGAGAATTAGGCATCGCCGGTTATATTCCCAAAGGCACAAACCTAGAGCAATTTATCACTATTTTAGGGCAAATTTCCCGGGATGAATCCCCGGATGTTGCCCCTTCTGCTCTCACCATTGCTACCCGTACAAGTTTAGCTCCTAGCCATTGGTTAATCACTGCCGGAAAAACGGGATTAAATCGCATCGAAAGTGAATTACATTTAATTGATCTCCACCTCAATCAACAGTCTTTATCCGGCTTTGATCGCTTTTATTGGCAGGGAAGAAAACGAGAACTTTTAGCAGCCCTATGGCTAGTGAGAAAACTAATTCCCCTGGAAGGGAGCTATTACAATTCAGCTTCAGTCACACCCCCGGTAATAATTAACAATATCGATCGAGAATTACCAATTTTAAGCCGCGAGCGTCCCCTGTGTGTTTCGGCGGTTTTTGAGTCCACTTTAGCGGTCATTCGATCGCCTTTAATTAATAGAACAAAGATTAGTTTTGAAATTGATGTTTTACAGGATAATCGGCAGCGGGAATTATTGTATTTAGTTCTCGATGAAATTCGTAAAAATGTCGATGAAATGAGATATTTACAGATTAGCAGCGGGGAATTAACCAGTCGCTTAAATCTGATTATTTACGATATCTGGGAGAAAGTTACCCGTAAATTTTTAGAAATTAATGCCTCGGTTTATGATGAAATTAGTAAAAGCAGACTTAACGAAATTATTCTGGAAGAAAGAGAGGCAATTCAAACAGAAATCCTCAATAAAATTCCTTTTACTCTTGACTTATTTTCCTATTTAGTGTACGAAAATAGTTTAACTATTGACGGAGTAGGATACCGAGCTAATGCTCCTGAAACTATCACCAGAGCCGAAATTCTCCTGCAAAATCTCATTCATAATATTGCCAATGCAGTGACGGTAATTATTCTCAATAACTTCTCGGAATCCGAAAGAGTCAAACAAAAACTTTACCGGTCAGAATTTCTCATCGCCAGAAAATTAGCTAAAATCCGCAATGAATTATCTTGGAAATACCGACGGCAACAATACTGGCAAGACCCCAAAGATATATTTGAAAGTCAATATCAATTATTTCACTATAGCGAGGGAGAAATCCAATCTCTAGCCATTTATTCCCCTCGACAGGAAGAATTAAATAGTTTAACAGGCATACCCTGGTTAGTTTCGATCGCCTTAGAATTAAGAGACTCTTTATCTCCTCGTTTACGCGCTTTTTTTCGGGTGGTGGGTAAGGGAGTAGTCTATATTCTTATCCAAGTTATCGGTCGCGGTATTGGTTTAGTAGTTCGCGGGGTTTTACAGGGAGTCGGTAACACTTGGCAGGAAGTCAAGGGTAAAAAGGGATCATGAATTATGACTGATAACTGATAACTGATAACTGATAACTGAAGTAGTTATAATTAAATTGAAGATGGATTTTGCCTCTGATCCCCACTGCCCCTAGGGTTGATTCATAGTAGGGTTGATTCATGAATCAACCCTACCCTGCCCCCTTGATCAGGGGGGTGTCTGACAACTTTTAACACCTATCTACTTAACTGAAGTGACAGTAACTTTTACAATTCCTTGTCAAAACTGTATTTATCGCGAATTTGTCCGACAAAAAACTGTCCTTTCGATGGTGCGGACTGAAAGTCTTTATATACTGCCAAAGGTAGATCATGATAAAGATAGATACCACCGTGATTAAATTCCACTTTCAGAATTTTTTTGTCCTGATCGTAGTCAAAAGATTTAATCGCTGTACTTTGACTTTTTAATAAGGGGAAAGCAATCACATCGCGAATACTGGCAGAATCGGTTAATAACATGATCAGGCGATCGATGCCAATTCCTAAGCCTCCCGTGGGGGGCATTCCGTATTCTAAAGCGGTTAAAAAGTCCTCATCAACTCCCTGCGCTTCCAAATCTCCAGACGCTTTTTTGAGTGCCTGTGCTTCCAATCTTTGCCGTTGATCGATGGGATCGGTTAACTCAGAAAAACTATTAGCTAATTCCCGTCCAACCACATATAATTCAAATCTTTCCACGAGGTCAGTTTTTGAGCGATGGGGTTTAGCTAAAGGCGAAATTTCCACGGGAAAATCTAGCACAAAAGTGGGCTGTATTAGGGTTTCTTCGACTTTTTGTTCAAAAGCTTCATTTAAGAGCTTACCGATGGTTTTACAGTCCTCTGGAACGCCAATGCCGGCATTTTCTGCGGCAATACGAGCCGACTCGAAATCCTCAAAACTATTCAAGTCAACCCCGGTTATTTCTTGGACTAATTCGTGCATAGTCACTCGTCGCCAAGGGGGAGTTAGGTCAATTTCCCTGTCTTGATAGGTGATTTTCAGCGTACCTAAAACATCTTGTGCAGCATTAACAATAATGTTTTCGGTTAACTCCATCATGTCATAATAATCGGCATAGGCCTGATAGATTTCGATGGAAGTAAACTCGGGGTTATGTTTAGTAGAAACCCCTTCATTACGAAAAATTCGGCCTAACTCAAAGACTTTTTCAAAACCACCGACTATTAATCTTTTTAGATGTAATTCGGTGGCAATGCGGAGATATAACTCCATCTCCAGCGTATTATGATAGGTGATAAACGGTCTAGCATCGGCTCCTCCCGCTTCACTTTGTAGCACGGGAGTTTCAATTTCAATAAAACCTTCTTGGTCTAAATATCTCCGAATAGAAGCAGTAATTTGGGCGCGACGGCGAAAAGTTTGTCGCACTTCCGGATTAACAATTAAATCCACATATCTTTGTCGATAACGTTTTTCTACATCGGTTAAACCGTGCCATTTATCCGGTAGAGGTAAGAGGGATTTGGTGAGAATTTCGTACTCGTTAACATAGATAGATAATTCGCCGCGTTCTGTGCGTTTAATTGTGCCTTTTGCTCCTAAAATATCGCCTGTATCTGTTAATTTAATCACTGTGTTAAAGGCATTCGGCACGGCGGACATAGTTTCACTAATGCGTTTTTTATCGAGGTATAATTGAATCGTTCCCGTTTCATCTTGCAGGTTAAAAAAGGCTAGTTTACCCATAATTCTTCGGGCAATAATCCGACCAGCAATTGCTACTTCTGTGCTAATTTCTTCCCCCGGTGCTAAGTCAGCGTACTGCTCTTGTAATTGTTGAGCGTGAGCGGTGGATTTCCACTGGTAAGCGTAGGGATTTAAGCCAGCTTTTTGCAATCCTGCCACTTTTTCTAAACGAGCGGCCCGGATTTCTTCGAGGGTAGAGGAGGGTTGATTTTCAGGATTTTGTGCTTGAGATGCCATCGTTTTCTAAGAGGAACAATTCTGGGGAATTTTTAGGTGTTGGGGATTTCAGTTATCAGTTATCAGTTATCAGTTATCAGTTTACTGCTCACTGAAACATCTTCCCTATCCCTCTTTGAACTAACAATGAGTTTATGTCTTAATCCCGATTGTCTATATAACAATGATCCTACAGATAAATTCTGTCAAAAATGTCGCTTTCAATTATTACTAAAAGATCGTTATCGTGCTATAAAATTAATTGGTCAAGGAGGTTTTGGTAAAACTTTTCAAGCAATTGATGAGGATAAACCTTCTAAACCTTATTGTGTGATTAAACAATTTTTTCCTAGCGCTCAAGGCAGTAATGCTCTCAAGAAAGCGGCGGAATTATTTAAAGAAGAAGCGATTAGTTTAGATAATCTCGGTCAACACCCACAAATTCCCTCCCTCTATGCCTATTTTACCAGCAATGATGGGCGACAATATCTTGTTCAAGAATATATTGAGGGAGAAAATCTAGAACAAGAATTACAAAGCGAGGGAGTTTTCAATGAGGAAAAGATCAAACATCTTTTATTGGAAATTTTGCCAATTCTTGATTTTATCCATGCTAAAAGAGTCATTCATCGGGATATTAAACCAGCTAATATAATTAGGAGACGCAGCGATAATAAAATAATTTTAGTGGATTTTGGTGCCTCTAAATTCATGCCCATTGCTAACCTTTCCCTGACAGGAACAGTGATCGGTTCGCCGGGATATATCGCTCCAGAACAAAGCAATGGCAAAGCGATTAATAGCAGTGATTTATATAGTTTGGGAGTCACTTGTATCTATTTATTAACGGGAATATCTCCCTTTGAATTATTCGATGTGAGTGAACATGAATGGGTATGGAGAAAGCACCTGATTAATAATCCTGTTATTGTTGAATTAGGTAAAATTTTAGATAAATTAATTGAATTTGGCACCAAAAAACGTTATCAATCAGCCGGGGAAGTCCTGCAAGAGTTAGCAGTCAAATTAGCCTTCGTGATTCCGCCAAAACCCCGATCACAGAATACAATTCAAGAAACGGTTTTGCCAGTTTTTCCAGCCGCCACCAGGGAGGAAATTAACCTCAAAAGTGCCAAGGAAATTGATTACACTAACCTACGGGATTTCTTAGCGCAAGAAAAATGGCAAGAGGCAGATCAAGAAACGGCTAATCTCTTCTTAAAAGTTGCCGATCGAACTAAAGAAAAATATCTTAAGATAGAAGACATAGATAACTTTCCCTGTGAAGATTTAGCCACTATCAATCAACTCTGGTTAAAATATAGCCAGGGAAAATTCGGTATATCTGTTCAGAAAAGAATCTATGAAAGTTTGGGAGGAAGCAGCAATTATGATCAACAAAAATGGAACGCTTTTGGAACAAAAGTCGGTTGGCGAGTTAATAACAAGTGGTTATACTACGATCAAATTACTTTCTCTCTCAAAGCACCCTGGGGACATCTCCCCACCCTTGTGTGGGGTGTGGGGGGTGGGATAATTCTTTTTTCTCGTCTGGAAACCTGTGCCATGGACGGAGTTTCTAGCAGGGGATAAATTGACTTAAAAACTTTTCTGGAGAATTAAACAATTTCTCCCTTCGCCAGTGCGGATATATTGTAAAGTATCAGTAAGAGAACGCATAAAAATTAATCCTCGATCGCTTTCCATTTCCAAAGGTGCGAGGGGACGTTGTTGTAGAGAATCAAGTTTGGCTTGCAGATCAAAAGATTGACCGTGATCCCATATTCTTATTTCTAGAGAATGGGACTTTAAAGTTAATTCTAGATCGATCGGTGTAGTCGGTGGTAAATGTTGGTGAGCGTAACGGACAGCATTAGTAAATCCTTCTGCTAAAGCCACCTTACACTGCCAAAGCACCGAGTCGGGTAGAAAAGAGCGGCCGTGAGATTCAAACCATTGTAAGACTGGGATTAAAGCTGCCAATTCCGTCTGGACTTGTAGATGGAATTGGAGGGGGAAAGAAGGGGAATTTAAGACTTCAGAAGGCACCACTGTTTTTTTGAAAGAGAATCAAAATTGTTTTAAAAATCAGTTGTAGATCGTAGCCTAAACTCCAATTTTCTTGATAGCGCAAATCTAGTTGAATTACCTCTTCAAAATTACTCACCCGAGAGCGACCATTCACCTGCCATTCTCCCGTCATACCGGGTTTTACATCTAAACGTTGCCATTGGGGAACATCGTAGCGTTCCACCTCATCGGGGGTGGGAGGACGAGTGCCAACAAGACTCATTTCACCGGTGATCACATTCCAAAACTGGGGCAATTCGTCTAAACTGGTGCGACGTAAAAATTTTCCTACCCGGGTAATCCGGGGATCATTTTTATTTTTAAAAAAAGCTCCCTCCGCTTGATTAGGGATTTTATCCTTGAGTGCTTCTGCATCCACACACATGGAACGAAACTTAAGAATTTTAAATTCCTTTCCCAACCAACCGCAGCGGGTTTGACTGAAAAAAATTGGACCCGGACTGTCTAACTTAATAGCAATAGCAATGGGGACAAAAATAACCCCCGTGATTAATAAACCCACGATTCCACCAACAATGTCAAGACCGCGCTTTAACCAACTGCGAATCGAGGGATGGGTTTCCGGTAGATGGTTTTCATTGGCAGTAAAGCCCTTTTCTTGGGCTGCTAGGGGGGAGGTTTGGAAAGTGAATAATTGATCTAGTCCCGTAATCGATAAAACCCCCATCACTGGGGGATGGACGTTAGCCAGCACTAACTCGATATTTTCTGCCCTAGCCGCTTTGAGATTATGCACTAAAGCACCCACACCACTACTATCCATAAATTGAGTGGCATTTAGATCAAGAATGACTTTTTCGGGAGTGGGTGTTTGGGCGATGAGATGGTGAAACAAATCCTTGAACTGTACTGCTTCCAAGACAGTCAAGCGATCCGGCATCCGCAAAACCGGATACTCCATCGGAATGATCAGAAAACGTGTTTCAGGAATTTGGGAAGTCATCGACACAAAGAGGTGGTTTGATAGATGAACAAGGCCTGATGACCCACTTAAATGTTTACTACACTTTTCCCCAAATACCAATGGGTAATGTCAGAGATTACCTGTGATCATCGGCTAACGAATCTCACCTAGGGGCGGACGGCCTTGGGTTTGGGCTTTCGCTTTGGCTGCACTCTTTCTCAGCGCATCTAAACGGGTCTCATAACGCTTACGCAGACGACGGTTGGGCGTTTGTTCAATTAGGGTTTTAAAGGCACTGCCTAGGCTCTTGTAGGCGTTGGGGAGAGAATAACCGAAACGGGTGGCCAAGGCGATCGCTTTTTCATCGGCTTCGATCGCTTCTTTGAGAATTTTATCGCCATTATTTTTGCGCCAGAGACGATAACCGGAAATCCCACATAATCCCATAGCCAAAAGCAATAATAACCCGTCCTGTACCCATAATTCCCCCACCGCACCACCTAAGCCAATAGCGAGGGCGGCCATTTCCCAGCCTTCCCGGGGAATACTATCATTTTGAATCCTGGCGACTTCATGCCAAAAGAGCAAATTACGCTGATCGATGGCTAAATTTTCCCATTTGGCTAAATCTATCTGAATTTCTACCTCATCTCTGCCAATTTCTTCACAACGGATCAGGGGGGGATTAACCTCTGTGGAACCTTCTACCGTTACCCAACTTTGTAATTCTGGAGGTAGTAGGGTTTTTAGGCGCCGAAGTTCGCTCATTTCGGCTCGTGCAGAGGAGGCCGCATAAGATGTCATAGATTTTTTCCCTATTCTCTACCAATGACGATGATTTCTATTTTCGATCATAGCGGTCTTTTTTGTGATCTTGGCAGCTTTTGGCCCTAGAGAGCATTTTCAGTGATCAGTAAACAGTGATGGAAGTGGGGAAGTGGGGAGTGGGGAAGTGGGAAGTGGGGAAGTGGGAAGAAACCATCCATAACTGGGTTTTTAAAGTTCGATTGGGAGTCAATCATACTAAGTAGGTGGGTGTTAAAAATTGTCAGATACCCCCCTTATTAAGGGGGGATTAAGGGGGGATCAGCACCCCCCTTATTAAGGGCGATCCCCCCGCCTATCGGCACCCCCCTTATCAAGGGGGGCAGGGGGGATCAAAGACAAAATCTCTCTTCTATTTACTTATTAAATAGACTGTAACTTGTGCTGGCTAATGCTCAAATATATCTTTGTATTGCTGTAAATCTAAAGCGGTGAAGATGGGGATACAACTAAAGCATTTTTGGGCTAATTCCCATCTTTCTTCCCTTTGCATCATCACCATCAATTTATCTCGCACTGACAGTAAATAGCGCACATCGTTAGCAGCATAACTCAGTTGTTTTGGAGTAAGATTAGCGGCATTTCCCCAATCAGAACTTTGAGCGGTTTTGTCTAATTCTATGCCTTCCAATTCCTGCACGAGACTTTTTAAACCGTGACTGCTGGTATAAGTCCGAGCCAGTTTACTGGCGATTTTGGTACAGAAAATCGGTTTAGTGGCAATGCCGAAAGTATGGGATAATTGAGCCACATCAAAACGGGCGAAATGAAAGACTTTTTCTATCCGCTCATCTTCCATGACCTTTTTGAGATTAGGAGCCTCTGTTTGCCCTCTAAAAACGCGAATGGCAGTGACAAAACCACTGGGATCACAGAGTTGAATTAAACACAGTCGATCGCGCCCCGGTATTAATCCCATAGTTTCTGTATCTACAGCGATCGAATTAACCCCTAGATAACGGGATAATAGGTCATCGCTTAAATCTCGATCGCACACTTGAAAATTGTCTAAGTTCATATAGTTAGAAGATAGGAGACAGGAGACAGGAGACAGGAGGGAAATTTGTAATGCTTTTGCCTATCGCACGACTGCCTTTATTTCCCTGATAAGTAGTTGGACAAAAGTAAAGTTAACTGTGGGGTAAGGAGTCGGTCGTCAGTAAGAATTGCGGCAATTTACATTTCTTAAGATAGACCACAGAATTTATGTCCGACTACTTAAATGATAACTGATAACTGATGTTAAAAACTGGTAATTAAATTTAAGTATCATCGGGGGGATTTTGTCAACGCTTTTTAACAAAAAGTTGTGTAAAATAATATTCACCAACATTATTTTTAGCGATACCGATACCGGTGAGATTATAATCACCAACCATATTTTTTTGATGGCCGGGGCTATTAATCCAACCCTTGACGGCAACGCTAACGGGGTCAGGATATCCCTTCATAAAAGCCAAATTTTCGCCCATTTTTTCTAAAGGAATCTTCCTTTGTACTGCCTTGACTCTTCCCGCAAAACCATCATGACTAAAAGGAGCCTGTTTATGGGCCATTTTTTGACTAAATAAGCGAGCTTCATGACTAATACGAGCATCGAGACGTAGGGGCGGTAAATTTTGAGAAATTCGGTAGCGATTAACTTGATAATTAGTGTTTTCTTCGAGGGTAATTAAAAAAGATTGATTCTGGATAGGATCGTAGCTAAGGGAATTAGTAGAAACAGGAGCGGATTGACGTTTTAGAAATATTTGAGTAAAGTACAATTTTCCTTGATTATCCGTCGCTACTCCAATCCCGGTACTATCAAAATCTCCCTCCATATTTTTCCGATGACCTTGACTTTTAATCCAGCCATCCACAGCAATCATTACCGGGTCATCATAACCTTGATTAACTGCCACATTTTCCCCCACCGCTTCATAGGGAACCGAAACACCAATAGTTTGCGCTCTTTTGTCAAAATCTTGATGACTAAAAGGAACTAAACCCGCGGCCATACGTTGGCTATGTAATCTTGCCTGTTGCGAAATTGCCCGATTTAACAGTAGGGGAGATAAATTGCGAGATAGACGATAGCGATTGACCTGTTGATAGATTTTATTCTCTAAAACAAGTAAAGTTGCCGCATCTAAAGGAGAGGGAGAAGGAGCGGGAGAGAAAGATGGCACGAGTTCCGTAAAAGAGCTATAGTTTAAGGCACTACAGGCCATTAAACTTGTCGATACAAGCATCAAAATTCCTAACCGATAAGGTTTCTTAAAAAAACTTTTCATCAAAAAAATTGGGTCTGAAACCCCGCCGTTCTAGGTTGGATTTACTGTTAAATACTAGCGCATTTACAGGATATATGCCAGAAGGTCAGGTATGGGGAAAGCCGATCGCTACCGATTTTACCCAACACCAGAACAAGAGTCGCTATTGCGGCGCACCTTGGGCGGTGTAAGATTAGTTGACAATAAAGCTCTCCATGTCAGAACACAGAGAAATCACAGCGAAGGGGTTTTAGTTGAATTTCCCCATTTCCCCATTTTCCCAGTCCTGGTGGCGACCTGTTGACCAGAGGGGGGTAAATCTGTTAAGTAGGATTTGCTGAAAAAGTTTGTTGGTGGGGGCAGGGTGTGGGGTGTGGGGTGTGGGGTGTGGGGTTTTACCGATTTTGAGGTAGTCAGTTACCTAATTTTCAGGGAAAAAGTACCTGAATTTTACCCCCGATCCCTCCAATGGTCGGCACTTTTTGAGGGAAAAAAGTCTAAAAGCCTTATCCAACAAGGTTTTTAGATTTATTCAGCAAGCCCTAAGTACCTAAGCAAAATTAATTACACATCTAAGCCACTACTCCGTCAGACTTCTGGTGTGAGCAAACAGTGAACTGAAAACTCAAATCCGATCCCTAATAGCTGTCTCCCGTCTCCCGTCTCCCGTCTCCCGTCTCCCGTCTCCCGTCTCCTGTCTCCTGTCTCCTGTCTCGACTAGGAAATTAATTTTGCACGACTACTTAAGGCAGCCGCGAAACCGGGTAAGGGACCCCAAACAGAAACCCAAATCGTCAGGTTTGGAAATCACCGTCCGGCCCCGGCGGTGAGGATGTCAACTTTTTGGTGCCAGGGTCAAGACTTGTTAAGATTGATCAAGCCGTTCGCTCAAATTTACCACTTCTGTGGCTCTCATTTATGGTCATCGACTTTCTGCCCTTCACTATCAATATTTCCCCGGCCTTTATTGCCGGTAGCTGTCTCTGGTCTTTAGCATTGTATCTGGGGTTAGCTGGGGTGCGAAATTGGTTTATAGAAATTTTCTATCGCTGGTTTAATTTTGCCGAGCGTTTCCTCTATACTTCCCTAGAGGAGTTTGAAAAAACTCGCATCGCCAGAGAATCACAAAATGCTTTTTATGCCTCTATCTTTAGTATTATTCCCTTTCTCATTCTCGGCGGTTTCTCCGATTGGTTAATCGAGATTAGTTTAGGAAAAAGTTGGCCGATTAGTGTCGGTATTCTCGCCTGTGTTGCCTCTGGTGTCTATGAATTAGGACGGCAGGACGGCAGCGGTAATCAGTAAACAACGGTCAATTAAGCTGTTAACTATCTCAATTACTTCTTGGCACTGCACGGGAGTGGCAAGTTAGTCGATTTTAACCCTTGACTAGAGCTTAATCTTTTCCTTCCAGACGATTTTTATGTTTATTAAGAGTCTTTTGTAGTAAATTCAAAACCTCATTAGCAATCTCAATAACTTCATGGGTTCCAAAACCGGCCTGAGTTAATTCTTTAAAAAAAGCCTTAGCGACAATTTTGGCTAATTTCGGGGGATAAGGGTGAACAGCGATCGAATGTTCGGACTGAATTTCTGCTATTTCTCTAGTCACTGCCATAGCCACAAAACGAGATTTTAACATCCCTTGCAAATGAAAAATTTGCAGGGATTGGGCAGCCTGTTGAGCGAATAACTGCAAGATTTCTAAATCTAATGGTTCAAAATGTTTTTTGTCTAGGGGAAAACTGAGATTAATTACTCCGATTACCTGCTGATTCAGAATAATCGGTACGGAGATAAAACTATTATTATTTGATCTTTTGGGATCACGGGCTGCACTGGCAAATGGCGATCGAGTGATATCCTTAATTAGTAAAGGTTTTCCTGTGGCCGCTACACTGTCGGCAATAACTTGATCGAGTTTAATTATTTCTTGATCAGCCAAAGGTGATAGATCATCATAATGGGCAAAAACTTCTAGATAATCGGTAATTTCCCCTTTTAATTCCTGTGGAGAGCTTAACATAATTGAACAGTGCCGCGCTCGCAATTGATGAGCGCTCATACTAGCTATTTTCCCAAAAATATCTTCGAGATTTTCCTCAACATTCAAGACAAGAGCCAGAGTAGCTATTTTGGGGTTAAAATTATCCATGTATTCAATCACTTATTCAGTCCGAGTTTAGGCTTTCAGGGTGAGGATGACATTCCTCATCTCTGTGTTTGTCTGAGTCTATAGCTTGCCATAGCATCTGATCGAGGGGCTTTTTTACTCGCTAACTGATCTATTGTAGATGTAGCCAAAACTTCTGTGTCTCTTGTTTTTTGTCTTCCCTCTAGATGAACGTAGGTTGGGTTGAAGCATGAAACCCAACGCCCGCTCATGTTACGCTACCGCTAACCCATCCTACAAATAATTGTGCCTCCCTACTTAGCATCTGATCGAGGGGCTTTTTTACTCGCTAACTTATCTATTGTAGATGTGCTGAAAAACTTCTGTGTCTCTCTTGTGTTTTGTCTTCCCTCTAGCTACTCTGATCTAGTAGGTCAGAGGAGTTTAACCTGACTGGAGTGAAAGATGGTGCGTTTTCTCTGGGCAATTTTGGCCGGTGTGGGGATGGGGTTAACAGTGGCGCCAGTTTCTTGGTGGTTACTCGCTTGGATTTCTCTCGTCCCCCTGTGGATTATTGTGAGATTAGCGGAAAAATCCCTAAAAAAACAGCTTTTATACGGTTTTGGCTGGGGTTTTGCCTACCATGGTCTGGCTTTATTCTGGATCACGGGAATTCACCCGATGACGTGGATGGGTGTCCCCTGGTTAGCGAGTTTGTTAATTGCCCTGTTTTGTTGGTTGTTTATTACTTTTTGGGGAACGGCGATCGTGCTAACTTGGACGTTAGTCATGTTTTATGTCAACAAAAGTGTTAATCAGTCATCTTTTAGGGATGCTCTCCTACGGGTTTTCATCGGTACTGCCCTCTGGTGTGGGTTAGAATCTCTCTGGAGTCAATCCCCTCTCTGGTGGACTACCCTTGCTTATAGTCAAAGTCCCCATAATTTATTGATTCTGCAATTGGGCAAATTATCGGGTTTTACGACGGTAACGGCGGCAATTGTGGCAGTTAACGGTTTAATCGCCGAAAGCTTGCTCCTAATCCGTCAATCGCGGCAAAATCTCGCTTTTCTCTCTTTACCCCTGCTTATTTGTTTTAGCCTCCATCTCTGGGGATGGAACACATACCATAAACCGATCGAAAAGTCAAGGGATTTAGGGATAAAAATTGGCGTCATTCAGGGCAATATTGCCAACACGATTAAACTTTCGCCCCTAGGATTTCAAAAGGCGCTCGAAGGTTACACCTCTGGTTATCAAATTCTCGCCGATCGAGGAGTAGATGCCGTCTTAACTCCTGAAACCGCCTTACCCTACTATTGGGAGAACTTAGTCAATAATAGCTCGATTTATTCGGCAATTTTAGCCAAAAAAACGCCAATCTGGTTAGGTGCATTTGGCAAGGTGGACAAGGGTTATAACAATAGTCTCTTGACCATTGATGGCGAGGGACAGGTGATTAGTCGGTATGATAAAGTAATTCTCGTGCCTTTAGGCGAATACGTTCCTTTTCAGGAAATTTTGGGCGGAATTGTTGATCGCCTTTCTCCCTTGCAAGCGCATTTAATCCAGGGAAATCCTGATCAAATTATTGACAGCCCTTTCGGTAAAATAATTGTGGGCATTTGTTACGAGTCGGCTTTTTCCGAACATTTTCGCCGTCAAACTGCTAGAGGAGGCGAATTTATTATTACTGCTTCTAATAACGCCCATTATAGCCACGCCATGCCCGCTCAACACCATGCTCAGGATACCATGCGAGCGATCGAAACCGATCGATGGATGGCCCGGGCCACCAATACAGGTTATTCTGCTTTTGTCGATCCCCACGGTAATCAGCTTTGGCTATCGGATCTGGATAGATATCAAATCCATAGCGAAACAATTTATCGACGGGATACAAGAACTTTATATGTGCGCTGGGGAGATTGGTTAACTAAAGTTTTAATCATTACTGCCGGACTCGCTTGGCTCTGGAGAGCTTGGGATTAAGGTGACAGTGCTATACTTTTTCGTGAATGAACTGTTAAATAACCTAAGTTTTTGCTGCAATGAAAGAGCAATTTGTCAAGTGGTTGAATAGAATCTTAATATTTGATGTGTTTTTGGTAATAGCGGGTTTTCTCTGGTTTGCCGTGGCTGTTATCGGTGAATCCACGGGAATTCCCCTAGGATTTAAACTTTTTCAGCGTCTTTGGCTGCCCTTATTCAATCCTGCTATTAGTATTTTAATTGCGGGGGCGATTTTAAGCTGGGCAATTAATCAAATTCAAGAACGCTTGTCCCCTAAATAGTAGGGTTGATTCATGAATCAACCCTACCTTATCAAGGAGGGCAGGGGGGATCGAACCTAAAATCCATTTTTAATTTAATTAGGGTCTGCTGAAAAAGTTTTTCCTGGGGGTAGGAGTCAGTAGCCGGTCGTCAGGAGCCGGTCGTTTTAGGCTTTGTTGCCCTTGTTTTTTGTACCAAGCGATGTACTACAAGAAGGATAATGCAAGGTTTTTGAACGTCCCAATCCTATTTTC
>NZ_JAPZQJ010000213.1:0-12069 GCF_027530405.1 Microcystis sp. LE19-41.2A
GGGTGTGGGGTGTGGGGTTTTACCCATTTTCATCGGGTAAATTACCTAATTTTCAGGGAAAAAGTCCAGGGATTTTCCCCCCGACCACTCCCATATCTGGTACTTTTTGATTGACAAAAAGTCTAAAAGTCTTACCCAACAAGGTTTTTAGATTTATTCAGCAAGCCCTAACTAGGGTCTGCTGAAAAAGTTTGTTGGTGGGGGCAGGGTGTGGCCCCCCAACCCCCCCGACATCGGGGGGGCAGGTGGGGTGTAGGGTTTTACCGATTTTGAGGTAGTCAGTTACCTAATTTTCAGGGAAAAAGTACCTGAATTTTCCCCCGATCCCCGCAATGGCTGGCACTTTTTGAGGGGAAAAAAGTCCAAAAGTCTTATCCAACAAGGTTTTTAGATTTATTCAGCAGACCCTAATTAACGAGTAATTTAGATAGTCAACAGCTTAGATATAGCAATTCCCATAGTTGTGAGGTACAGAGTCTTAGGTTTTGAGGAGTCAGTAGCCGGTCGTCAGGAGTCAGGAGTCAGGATTCAGGAGTCAGGATTCGGGATTCAGGAGTTAAGATTTTGGTGTACCTCATGAGATTGGGAAACGCTATAATCGCTTTAAAAGTCAGATAGAGGAATAATTCCACAGGCTTGAATTTTGCTTAAAACGAGGTGAAGTTGCCACAATAACCAATTGCCAACTCTCCAGAAAGCCAGGGAATTTTGATTGTCAGAAGCTTCCGCAGATGGGTAACAAAGATTTTCTTCAAAAATCAACCAATGAACGGGTAAATGACCGAGGGGAGAATTCGGCTCTAATTCAAAGTTTAGTTGCTCATAATTGAGCCATTGACCTTCCTTCCGCCAACCTAGGCGATCGCCAAGTTTCTTTTGGGTTTCATAATCCACTAAACCACCGAGACTAGAGAAAATGGCTTGCTGAATACTAAAACCGAAATGACCATTACTATAATGAAGCCAAAGTTGATCAATTTTTTTCAGATCCGAACAAGGTAATTGAGCAATATCTTGAGGATAAACCTCATTCCAGTAGGTCTTACGCAAGATTTTCAATAGTAGCTTGGTTGTTTGGCGATCGGCCGCTTGCCACTGTTGCTTTCTTAGCAAATCTTGTAATTGATTATAATCAATATCAGCCGATTCTTGAGTTAAGATATTTGGGGAAGTCTGGGAATTTTTAGAAGTAGAAGATTTGTGAATATTGTTTTGAGTGAATTGAGAGACAACTATTGCTAGGGGAGTTTTGGGGATAGTGTCTTTTTGACAAGCCTCTTGTTCTGCTAAATGATCAGATAATTTATTGATGGTTTTTTCTAGGGAAATAAATTGTTCTGACCATTCACTTTCATTGAATAAGTAATCATTAAATTGATCAGAGGAAAAAGCCTCTTTTAACCTTGCTTCTTTCTCGTAACCAGTCGCCAGAAAATTTAGCAAAAACTCAGAATTTATGGCTGAATCTGACGTTTCTAAGAGAGCAGGCTGAGGTGGAAAAATATTATCTACCAAATACTTAATTTCTCCAACTGTTGCATAAAATTCTTCATCCACCTTAATCACTTCTTCTATTAATAATTGAAAAGGAGCAAAATAGTCCTGTAAGTAGTTTTCAAAATTAATCGCATTTTGGGCAAGATCCGCAATTTCTTGGCGAACTCGTTGAGATTTGAGTTGATAATGATTTAATTCCTCATAAATTTTGAGTTCTTGAATAATTGCTTGCACAATTTTTTTCTGCTTTTGAGTATCCTCGGCTAATTTCTGAACTCCTTCCCCTAGTAATTTAGTTTTTCTCAACATCAAAAAAGATGTTTTTCCCAGTAGCAAAATTGCCCGAAAATTTTCCTGTTTTTCCAGCTTGAGTTGATTGAGAATATTTTGATTATTATTATTTTTAATTTCTAACTTTATTCTCTCGTAGTCTAAGATTTTCAATTCTTGATATTTTTGGGAAAATAAAATTTTGAGATTGTCACTGAGTTGGAGTAAAAAACGATAATATCCGTCTTGATAGATTTCTAGTCCATTAATTAATAAATTATAGTCTTTAATTAATAACTGAGTCTCAATCAAGATTTCTTGTTGAGTAATTTTTTCTTTTCGTTTAATAATCTTACCAAAATAGTAATGGTAGCGAACTCCTTCTTGAATTAATTTCCGACGTTCTTTGATGATTTTCTGAAAATTTTTTAAGTATCTATTTTTAAAAACAGGAAGTTGATAGCTTTGCTCATAAATGGCAATTTTTTTATAGGTCATCAGATGTTGAGAGTTCCTATTTAGCATAGCTATCTTAGACCAAAAAATTCCTCAATACTTAGCAATAATCATCCGCTGCCCCCAGCTATTGCAAGAGGGAGCAACACCTAATTAAACATTTTCAACTTCAACAACAACTGGTTCATTTTCAACAACTGGTTCATTTTCAACAACCGGTTCATTTTCAATAACTGGTTCATTTTCAATAACAACTGTTTGAGGACTTTCAGGAGTTGGCTCAGTTACCGTTTCTTGCTGCTTTACTGTCTGTTCTTGATGGTCAGTCAAGTGTTTTTTGGTTTTTAATTTCAGGTCATCAGTCAGAGGTAAAGCATCAATTTCAGCCAAAAGTGTTTCCAGGGATTCTTTTTTACTTCGCTCAGTGTAAAAAGCATTCAGAACCGCTTCAATTCCGTACTGAGCAATCGCATCTCCTAGCACAGTAACCAACCCCATCGCTCCAATACCCAGAAAAACTACAAAGGGTTGTCCGAGGGTCAGAATTAGCACGATGACAGCAATAATAGCCGAAGCTAAATAAGTACCTGCCACTTTTTTGATAATGTTATCGAGTTCCATAAAAATCACCTCAAATTTCTAGCGAAGGATTAGTTTAATTCTAAAGCAAGGTTAATCTGTCTGTTGATCGTCGTCAAGTAAAGCTTGAAGAAAAGGTTCAAGACTTTTGGGACGATAATCTGAAAAAGCCTTTAATCGTTTTACCACACTGTGATGAACAGTGACAACTTTTGTATTGAAATATCGCCATTGCTCACCTCCTAAGGACGACAATCCTTTAACAGTATTATCAAACTTGATGGTCGGGTCTAGTTTAATTTGGAATTCCTCAGATTCAGAGGTGGTTGAGTCAAACTCTAATCCCAATTTTTTGGCTTGATTAATCATCCATTGTAACGGGTAATCGGAAATTCCTTGATATTCTTTTTTGCCACCACCTAGACAGGTATGTTCACCCACAAATAAAACTTCTTTGACAACTTGTTCGGGATTTTCTGGATTGGCTTTGATCGGAGTGGAAGGGAAGTTTTTACGTTTTTCATCAATGGCAACAGCATGAAAAGCATTCTGGATAATCGGACTTAATTTTGTATTACTAAATTCATATTTTTTATGATAAAACTTAGCCAGGGGAAACCAAGGAGTTAAATCAGGAATACCAAAATTGCCAACTGTATCCCAACAACCTAACATCTTGACTGGAATACGATCTTGAAAATCTTCCTTTTCTGTCTCAATTTTTTTAGCATTAGCGGCACGGAATTGTTGAGCTTTGGCACTATCGGAACTAACGGTGTGGTCTCGATAGAGTTGATAAGCCAGGGGAATTTCTTTAATCTTAGAGCGTTTTAGGATTCCACATTTATCGATAAAACTAGCCAAACAACGAACGATATATGCGCCTCGACTAAAACCTAACAAATAAATTTCATCCTCGGTTGTGGGATTGTAGTTAAGGACAAGAAAACGATAGGCATCTTGAATCATTCGATCAAGGCCCCAGCCAAAAGTTTCATTCCCTAAACTTTTAATAAATTCGTTATCTTCGGGGGTGCCAGAACCTGACAAAAAGACGATTTGGGGGGTTTGATCCTCGGCAATATACTTAATAGATTCGGCGAATTTAACCACATTGGTGGGGTAAGCACTGGCAGAGTCTTCCCAAGAACCATCACAACAAATAATTAACCGTTTTTTCTGGTTTGAATAAGTGAGGATATCTGGTTGAGAAATTGCTGTTTCACTAATCTCCTCAATTTCATTGCTGGCAAGAGCAGCTTCTGCAGCAATTATAATTGATTCTGGATTCTCTTCCCGGGAAGGTTCTTGATTTTCGGATGGAGCATCCTGTTCAATCACTTCTTCTTCTTCAAGGGAGTTAAAAATTTCGTTGACCATTGTTATCCTTTTCGCACTCCTTCTAGCTTTACTGCTAGTCTGAGTTTTTGATTTAGGGATCGAGGTCGGTTTGGAGGGAAGACTATCTAGTTGCCAGGTTGTCCCATAAAGAATACCATGATTGCTATAACTTGTTTGATCCTCGGCACTGCCATTGAGTGATAAATAAGTAACTAAGCCAAGATCATCAACTAAGGGAGATTGATACATCGCTTTTTGGATTTCTTCTTGGCTACGCGCTTGATTCCAAACAGAAAGTTCTGCAAGACAACCTTGCCAATAATGAGAGAGATTAACAGAGGCTCCCAAGATGATTTTTTCAATCCCCGTTAAGGCACGGTTATGACCGTTGCCACGATGCCAAATGATCCCATTACGATAGATCAACATTCGGCCTGTGGTCGCATTTTTGACAAAGGCCCAATGAGTCCAATCACTATAATCCTTAAGCTTGACTTTTTTTTCAATTCGATCGAAACCTTCTTCATTTCCCGCATCCCAAAAAATCGCAGGTTTCACGGGATCGCCCCAAGGCAGGGTAATATGTAGAACCCGGTTATTTTCCCGATTAACAGCTTCTAAGAGAGTCGTTTCTGTAGCTAAATTATTTTCCCCTTTTGCCCAAAATGTAATGGTAATACTCTGATCGATGTCAAGAAATCCGTGGGATAGATCAATATGATCATCGATGCCATTAAATTTTAGTACAGAGCGTTGTTCAGCCATTGGTTTTGTCATCGACCGGGGGAGAAAGGGGTAATCAGGGGTTCAGGGACTCTGACTAATAAGAGATTGATTTATCTGTCATGATTTCCCAGAATGCTACCGCCTAGCTTAACACATTTTAGTTATCTAGCGATATATATATAAATAAATGTGTAAGTAGATGGGCGTAAAAAACTCTAAGATCCCCCCGCCTGTCGGCACCCCCCTTATTAAGGGGGGCAGGGGGGATCGAGTGCAAAACCTATCTTCTATTTAATTGCAAACAGCTACTTAGGAGTCAACGACTAATATTCCAGAGCCGGCACTTGCTGTGGCGAGAAACTCAGAGGAGTTGACCCCAATCCCTATCGCCATCAATAGGATTTGGAGGGATGCTCATGGCTGATTGACATCCCTCCCTGGGCCGGTTAACAGCAAACCCTAGGTACTTATTGTAACTCTGACCAAATTCCGCGGCAGCGCTCTACAATTAGTCCCTGAAAAATTAATTGGGTTGCGGGATGAATCTCTACTTTATACAGAGCAAAAAGACCTGTTGGACTATTTAGATTTAACTCCCTTCGCGTTAGAGATAAGGCTTTTGTTCGGTGCATTTCCACCGCTTTTAGTAAGCCTGGATAACTAACATTACGCAGGGACAATTGACCATTTTTTGTGAGATAAATGGCATCATTTTGCAAGAGATATTCCAAACTGATCAAACTAGCGTGGACATCCACATCTTTTTCTAAACCCCCTAAACGGTGAGCATCTAAACCAAAGCGAATGCAGAAATTAACAGCGACTAATTTTCCCGCTTCTTCGGCAGGTAAAGCACAATCGGCAAATTCAAAGCCTAAACTATCTGAGCGCCACTCCTCGACTCCGGCATAGGTATAGTTTTGAAACAGTTTATTTTTGAGTTTTAAGTCAAATCCCAACCCACTAGCATGACCCGCTTCATGGAATTGGGTATCGAGATGGCGATAGCGTTCACCATTAATTTGATCCTCTAGGGGTCTTAATAGCAAATCGGCCGTTTCTGGCTCAAAAATTTTTCGGATACATTCGTAGCTAGAACCGGAAAAGCGTCGTTTTTGCTCACTGGCATTATTTAAAGCTGGTCCTTGAACACTATTGGGAAAAGTCCACCTATGGGGAACGATAAAAGCCTCCCCCTTTTCACCTTTAACCGTGCCACAACTAGCAATTTCAGTAAAGGATAAATTTCTGGGAATCGGTTGTCTTAGACTGCCAAATTTTTCACGAGTCAAGCTTTCTAGTTGTTCGATAGAAGGTTGACTATTTTGGTGAATTTTTCCGTAAATTGCACTCAACGTGAGTTGTCGTTCTCCCTGACGATTGATGCGATAGGGAGCAATCATCAGAAAATAACCATTTTTACCGATAAAATTCAGATTAATGAAATCTTCTGATAAAATGCTCCAGTCGTTGGTTTCTAAAGCCGCTGCTGTTTTCCAGAGCCACTGAGCCGGAACTTCACAGCTATCTGCTTCCTGTTGACGGAGTTTTTTCGCCGCGATTGCAATTTTATTTTGCTCGATATCTTGGACGATTTCTTGGAACAACTGTTGTTGATTAACCAGGGTTTGATTCATTTTTTGGGTAGCTAAGTTGGTGTAATAGTTTAACGTTGTTTTTTGACCCGTCTCTCATCGGCTAAACTCTTAGCCATTTTAAGATTTTAGGGTCTTTGTCATAGCGATAGGTCAGTCCATCTTTCCCCGTAATTGATTTTCCCTGACTGGCTTTGCTTCTGATGCTACTAAGGGAATAGTCGCTTAATTCCTTCATTTGTGCATGGGAAAGTCCCTCTTCGACTTCTGTTAAGATTGTTGTCGTTGGCGATTCGGGGGGGGGTTCCCCGGCAGAATTGATTTTAGGATTGACCTCGGTTTCCTGATTCGGTAAATCTTCGAGCCTAGTTTGAGAATTATCGACAGAAATATTAATAATTTCTTTCACTTTTTGTCGGCGATATTCCTCCACTGTAAGCAGTTGCCAATGGGAATTACTAGAGAGTTCTAAAACCCATTGATGATAGTTAAAGAGACTTTCCCGATGTCCGACACTAATAAAAGTTGTGTGAGTTTTCTGCAATTGCCGATATAAATTTTCCTCATTGTTTAAGTCCAAAGCACTTGTGGCTTCATCGAGGATAGTAAAACTGGGACGGGTAATTAATACCCTAGCAAAAGCCAAACGTTGTTGTTCTCCCAGGGACAAAATGTTTTCCCAAGGCTCTTCTGTATCAAAGCTATTGACTCGATTTAGTAAATTTTGGAGATTGACTTCTTGCAAAACTTCCCTTAATTTTATCTCATTGGTTTCTTGATTGCGATTGGGATAGAGTAACTGTTCTCGCAAGGTTCCTAATATTATATAGGGACGTTGGGGCAGAAACAATACTTCTTCTAGGGGGGGACGCACTAATCGGCCGGTTCCGGCATTCCATAAACCAGCAATTGCGCGTAGCAAGGAACTTTTCCCCCGACCACTCGGACCGACAATTAATAAACCTTGTCCTGGCTGAACAGAAAGGGAGAGGTTTTCGACAATTACCTGTTCATAATCGGGGGTTTGCAAGGTGACATCTTCAAAGGAAAATTGGTTTTCTTCGATGGTTTTAATCGTGCTTAAATTTTCCGGTTGTTTAATGACTTCTTCTAAGGCTTGGGAAAATTGCGATAGACGTTCAACATAACTGCTAAATTGTGCCGAAGTGCCAAATTCACTAATTAATTCCGCCAGCGCCGTAGCAAACAAATTAGCCGCTAAACAGGCTTGCCCGACCTGTCCGAAACTAATGCCCTCACTATTGATATACAAAGGACCCAAAATGACAAAAGTAAATACTTGAATTGCCGCCTGATAGCCCCGACTAAAAATTTCTGTGCCTCTCTCCCAATCAATTTTACGTTTAGCGCTGTCTAAGAGTTTATTAAATCGCCGCTGAATAATATTTAATTCCTGATTTTCTCCCTCAAAGAAAGCGATTGACTCCGCATGATTACGAATGTGGGTTAGAGCATAATTGTAGTTAGCCTTAAGTTCTAATTCTTCTTGAGTAATTTTATTTAAAGCTTGGTTAAAATAGATAGCAATGACGTTACCGAGAATTGTCCAAACGACTAAGATAATGGCTACAGAGGAAGAAATTGACCAGAGAATCACTAAAAAAGTGATCATATCTAGGACATTTTCTAGGGCAACGGCAAAAAAGGAGAGAGCTTTACTGGTAATCGGCTCAATTTCCTGGGATAAACGCTGATCTGGGTTGTCGATATCGGATTTAAAATTAATTCTGTAATAGGCGCGATTATGCAAATATTTGTTGAGAATCCAGTCATTGAGCCAAGCATACCAATCTAGGGCGATTCTTTTTCTGAGAAATTTAAGCAAGCCAACTAAAAGGGTGACAAAGAGCAGTCCAACCGCAAAAACTACCAAAGTTCTGACAAATTTATCAAAATCATTTTTTTCAAGGATGACATCAACTAAGTAATTACTAACAAAGCTATTGAAGGCATTTAATCCCACAACTCCTAGGATTGCCCCGATTAGTAGGATGAGCATTGCCCAAGCTTTCATCACATCAGAAAAAGCCCTTCCCCCCGATTCAGTAGGATACCAATAGGGAGCAGCGATCAGCTTGACACTGTGCCAAAATTTGCTGACATCGGAGATAATATTAGTCGTCGATCGATCTTGAGGGACTTTGGCGGACATATAGCATTTATATTTGAGTTGTGGACATTTTGCTGGAATGATTTTAGATTTTGGCTGGATTGGCGGAGTAGAAGGCAATTGGCGAAAATATAAAGCTCCCCGACAATTTTAAGGTTATTGTGCTTGAGTTGTGGTGACATGATCCCGTCGCTTTATCTGTCAGCATAGAGTGATGGCTTTCTCAGACCCCCTGCTACTGCTTTTTTAACCCTCGTTATCTTACTACAAGTAACCATTGTTTTGATAGCTAAAGCTAGTGAGCGCTTCTCAGACTACCACATATTACCGAATTTTGTTGACCATGACAAATTTTCTTTTCTATGATAGGATTTCAGGATACAGGGTTCAAAGTAATGAGGTGCGCCGATTTTCTTCCCCGTTTACTGTTCCCTCAAAGCGATAACAGACCTCGCGACATCATGGTGAAAAATGTTCGATATATGTTACATTTTGTCCTCGGCTTCCTTGCGCCCCTACAGTGGGGGGCAAATTCGGTTTCTGTAGGGGCATAAAGCATACGCCTTCCCCTAGATAACCTTTTTTTATCATCACAAATGCGGGAGAGTCATGAGTAGAAATATGAAAACAATTTACCCACTTTCACCGGGACAAGAAGCAATGTGGTTAATCTGCCAAATTGCTCCGGAGAGCGTTGCTTATAATATATTTATTACTGCAAAAATTCATGCTTATTTAAACATTGCTGTGGTCAATCGTGTCTGGCAAAAAATTATTGAAAAGCACCCAATTCTGAGAACCACCTATACCAGTTATGAAGGCAAACCGGTACAGCAGGTTAACCAGCAAGAGAATTTTAAGGTTGAGGTAATAGATGCCAGCGACTGGAGCGAAGACCAATTAGTAGAAAAAATCTATGCTATTGCTGACCGCCCTTTTAACTTAGAAAAAGATTCAGTTTTGCGGGTGAATTTATTTACTCGTTCAGCAGCAGAACACATTCTCTTACTGACAATGCACCACATTGCTGGTGATATGTGGTCTTATGATTTACTGCTGAGTGAATTTCAAGCTTTATATCCCGGGGAAGTGGAGCAAGTTAGTCAACAGCAGACAGAAGCAGCCCCAGATTCTTTAAATGAAAATAAAACCTATGCAAATTTTCTCCAATGGCAAGCAGCAATGCTATCGGGTACTAGGGGAGAAAAACTGTGGCAATATTGGCAACAACAATTAGCTGGCGAATTGCCAATTTTGCATCTGCTTCCCGACAAACCCCGCCCCCCAGTAAAGACCTATCAAGGAGCCTCATACATTGCCAAGCTAGATGAACAGTTAACTGAAAAACTCAGGTATCTAGCTTCAGCATCGAACACCAGTCTTTATCAGATTCTGCTCACAGCATTTTACGTCCAACTTTACCGCTACACTAATCAAACAGATATTCTTATAGGTAGTCCGATGAGAGGTCGGACGGCTAAAGAATTTAAAGAGATTGTTGGCTACTTTTCCAACCTGACCGTTTTAAGAGTTTCTGTTCAGGAGAATGCCACATTTACAGAACTTCTGGCTCAAGTTGGCAAAATAGTTAGACAAGCCCAAAAGCATCAAGATTACCCATTTTCTTGGTTAGCAGATAAACTCCAGCCACAAAGAGATACTAGCCGTTCGCCTTTATGTCAAGTCAGTTTTGCTTGGCAAGCACAAACTTGGTGTGAGGCTAAAAATAATTCCTTGCATCTGCAAAAATCAGTGTTACCAATGGAGCCATATTTGTTAGGACAAAGAGGCGGACACTTGGATTTGAGTTTAATGGTAAGGGAAGCGAAAGGGGAGATTGAGCCGTGTTGGCAATACAATACTGATTTATTTGAAGCTGTTACTATTGAGCGTATGGCCAAGCATTTTGTCAGATTGCTCAACTCCATTGTGCTTAATCCACAGCAGCCCATTTTCCAATTATCAATGCTCACAGAAGTTGAGCAGCGGCAGTTACTTTTTGACTGGAATAATACTCAGGCTGACTATCCATTAGATAAGTGTATTCATCAATTGTTTGAGGAACAGGTGGAACGGACTCCTAATGCTGTTGCAGTAGTATTTGAAGGTCAACAATTAACCTATAATGAGTTAAATTGTCGAGCTAATCAGTTAGCCCATTATTTGCGGAAATTAGGCGTAAAAGCTGATACTTTAGTCGGTATTTCCCTTGAGCGTTCCTTAGAGATGATGGTCGGATTATTGGGGATATTAAAAGCGGGTGGTGCTTATGTACCTCTTGATCCTGAGTATCCTAAAGAGCGAATTGAATATATCTTGTCTCATTCTGATGCCAAATTTTTGATTACCTCTAGTCAAATTTTAGAGTCCTTCCCCAATCATCGAGCGCAAGTTATTTGTTTAGACACTGATAAGTCAGATATTGCTCAAGAAAATCAGAACAATCCAAAAAGTCAGGTTGGTGCGGAGCATTTGTGTTATGTCATCTTTACCTCTGGTTCAACTGGTAAACCTAAAGGGGTACAAATTTGCCATCAATCCCTGGTGAATTTTATCCATTCCATGAAATCAGAACCAGGATTAACCGCTCAAGATTGCTTAGTTGCGGTTACTACGATTAGTTTTGATATTCATACTTTGGAAATCTATCTTCCTTTAGTGGTGGGGGCAAAGCTGATTTTAGCTAGTTCTCAGATTGCCTCAGATGGTTTAGGATTAGCCGAACTAATTGCGACTCATCAAGCCACAGTGATGCAGGCCACACCAGCAACTTGGCGTATTCTATTAAGCCCAGATTGGCAGGGGAACCCTAAATTAAAGGCGATTTGTGGCGGAGAAGCATTGCCACGAGAATTGGCGGATAGTTTGTTGGCAAAAGTGGGTTCTCTTTGGAATATATATGGACCGACTGAAACAACCGTTTGGTCAACCACTTATGAAGTTAAACGAGATCGTCCTAACCCCCGACTAGATACCCCCGAACCTATTGGTCGTCCTATTGCTAACACCCAAGTTTATATCCTAGACTCATCCTTGCAACCTGTGCCAATTGGTGTGCCGGGAGAACTTTATATTGGTGGGGATGGTGTGGCTAGAGGCTATTTCCAGCAACCTGACTTGACGGCTGAACGGTTTTTGAGCAATCCTTTTTTACCGAATTCACCCCTCTATAAAACAGGAGATTTAGCTCGTTATCTATCAGATGGTAATATCGAATACTTAGGACGCATTGATAACCAGGTTAAAATTCGCGGCTTCCGCATTGAATTGGGGGAAATTGAAACCGTTCTTAGTCAGCACACTGCGGTCAAAACGGCTGTTGTGATTGCCCGGGAAGATGAGACAAATCAGAAACGTTTAGTCGCCTATATTATTCCCAAAATAGAGATTATTTCCACTCCAAAAGAGCAAAATTCACTTAATGTTACTGAACTGCGGCAATTCCTGAAAGCCAAGTTACCAGAGTATATGATT